>NZ_JABXEM010000457.1:0-4249 GCF_013372595.1 Myxococcus sp. AM011 | reverse complement strand
GTCCGCACCCGCGTCGGCGCCTCCATCCGAACCCGCGTCTGAACCACCGCCACCGCCGCCGCCACCGCCGTCCGAACCCGCGTCGCGGCCCGCATCGGTGCCGGTGCCTGCGTCGGCGCCCGCATCCGCGCCCGCGTCCACTCCCGCGTCGTCCTCACAGGTGGGTGTCTCGGTGAACTCCTGCTCAGGAGGATCACAGCCCGCGTCCCCGGCGTCACCCGCATCTCCCGCGTCCCCGGCGTCAGGGCCTCCGTCACACTCCTCGCAGGACTCGGGCTCCTCCTCGTCTCCGGTCGACATCCCTTCGCGCCTCTGCTCCGTGCTCCTGGCGTCCTCCTGCGCGAGGCATGCCGACATGCCGACAGCAAGCACGAGCATCGCCAGGAAGAGCGCGCGGGCAACGAGGGGACTGGCGGTCGGGAGTGGTTGGGAAACCCGCATGGGACTGTCCTGGATTGAGAAGGAGTTGTGCGCCCTTCCCACGAGCCTAGGGCACACAGGAACGCCTGAACAGGCTTACATGGAAAAGCATGATAAACTGACTCGGGCCTTCTGGCGATGATGCAGGAAGAGCGCTGGCCTCGCGGCGCAACTACGAGTTCTTCGGCGCGCCCACGGTCGGCAGCCCGTGCATGCAATCCCAGAGGAGCTCGTCATCCTCCGTGGGTTGTCTTTAGCCAGGCCCCCGCCGCGCACCTCATGAGAGCAGCTCTCCTCGGAGGAGATGGCGGACGTGCTCGGCATCCCCGCCCCCAAGGCGCGTGGCCAACCGATGCGGGGGAGGGAGCTGCTGCGCGAGACCCTGGCCGCCCTGACCGACAGCCCGGAGCACCTGCACGGCACCGTCACCCGACTCGCGCACTGGGCCACCCAGCATCCGGGGGCCTCGTAGATGGCTCCAGGAGCCGCCCCAGCAGCCGGGTGGCCGCACGGGTCGCATAAGGCCAGCCATGGTCCCCAGGGTGCTCCTCGTAGGTATGCGCGACACCCGCCGCGTCGAGTGCCCGGTGCACCCGGCGATTCATCTCCACCACGCGGGGGTAGTCCTCGATGCCGACCTCCAAGGCCAGGGCGGGCGCCCGCCCCGCCGCCGCGCCCTCGATGAGCCGCCCCGTGTCATACGCCCGTCGCACCTCGCTACCCACGGGCCCCCAGACGCGGTCGTGCTCCTGCTCGGTCGGCATCATGCACGCACCACCCCGCATCGACGCGTAGGGGTCTCCCTGCCGCTCCGACGCGTAGAACGCTCCGGCGACGGCGAACGCACGAGAGAACACCCCAGGGTTGCGCAACGCGAGGTGAATCGCTCCCGCGCCGCCCATGGAGAAGCCGCCGATGATTCTAGACCGCGCGGCCCGATCCACCGGATACGTCGCCTCGATGGTGGGGATGAGGTCCGCCAGCAGGTAGTCCTCGTAGCGCTTCCCGGAGGCGTCGTTCATGAACCAGCGCCGGCCGCTCTCGGGGAAGACAAACAGGACGTCACTCGCGAGCCCCGTCAGGAAGCCGTCCCCTTGCCGCGCCCAGGAGTGCCGGTCCCCTCCAAAGGAATGGAGCAGATAGCAGACGCGGAATCCCGCCAGAGGTGGACGCCCCGAGGGGACCTGGACATGCGCCACCTTCTTGCGACCCAGGGAAGGCGCATCATGTTCGAACTCCGAGCCACGCAGGACTTCGGACCGCGGTATCAACATGGGTCTCTCCTCAGGCGCTCCCGCTCCGGAGCGACGGCATCGTTTCAGGGGGATTCACAGGCCGGGACAGCAGCTCCATGACCTGCTGGGAATCGATCTTCCCCCGATTGTTCCGGGGGAGTGCGTCCACGGGCAGGAGCTTCGACGGCACCATGTACGGAGGAAACCGCTCGGCGCAGTGCCGCCGGACGTCGTCAAGCAGTGCCTCGGATGGAGCCCGCAGGACGAGCGCCGCGCCAAGCAGCTCCACGCCGCTCTCCTGAAGGACCACCACCGACGCCTCCGTCACCGCGGGGTGAGCCTGGAGCACATGCTCCAGTTCCTCAAGCTGGACGCGATACCCGCGCACCTTCACGAGTCGGTCACGTCGTCCGAGGAAGATGAGTCGACCTTTCTCGAAGCGGGCCATGTCCCCCGTGCGGAAGAACGTGCGGCCATCCGCCCCTCGCTCGAAGCGCTGCGCGGTGAGCGCATCCAGCCCGCGATAGCCCTCCATCACGGTGGGCGCACAGACGAGGAGCTCTCCCTCCTCCGTGGGCGCACCCGAGCCGTCCTCCAGTCGAATCTCCGCATAGGGACACGGCAGGCCGATGGGCACCGGACCCTCCGAAGCCAGGTCCTCCGGCCCGATGTCGTGGAAGGTGAAGACATTCGTCTCTGTCGGGCCGAACCAGTTCGAGAGCGTGCACCCGACGGGAAGCCGCCGCGCCAGTTCCTGGAGCCCGGGCTTGGGAATGACCTCCCCCGCGAGAATCACGTGCCGGAGCGACGAGGAGGCCAGCTCGCGCAGCGGTGTCCCCGCGTCGGGTCGGAGCAGCACCGAGGGAACGGAGTACCAGACGGTGATGCCGCTCTTGATGATGAACCGGCACGTCTTCGCCACCTGACCGAACAGCCACTCCGGCACCGGCGTGAGCGCGGCCCCCACCACGGCGGAGGCGAAGAAGTCGAAGATGGTCAGGTCGAACGAGGGTGACGCATGCTGCGACAGCACGTCTTCCGGCCCGAGGCCGAGGTGCCGTGCCCCCCACTCCACGAACGCCACCGCGCCGCGATGCGCCTGAATCACGCCCTTCGGCTTCCCAGTCGACCCCGATGTGTAGAGGACATACGCGACAGCCTGCTCCTGGACGGGAACCGCCTGGGACAGCGGCGCTCGGGAGAGCGCTTCGCACCAGGAGACCCGGTCCACCTCCTGGGGAACGAACGCTGTCAGCAGCGTCACCACCACCTCCTGGCGCGCGGCCCACAGCCCTTCTCTTGCTTCGTCACGGAACAGGGCGTCCGCGACATGCCGCGTGGTGATGAGGTGCCCCGGCTCCGCGTCGCGCAGGATGAGCCGGGCCCGGGCCGCGGGCGTCGCATGGTCGATGGGCACATAGCTGGCGCCCGCCAGCAGCGCGCCGTAGATGGCGATGGACAGCTCCTCCCCCTTCGGCAGGCAGATGGCCACCCGCCCTCCAGGGCGCAGCCCTGTCTCCACCAGATAGGCGGAGAGCCGCAGCGCGCGTTCAATCAGCTCGCCATAGGTGAGCCGTTTGGCGGGAGTGATGAGCGCGGTGCGCGAGGTGAAGCGCGACGCCGCGTCCAGGAGGACGGTCGACAAGGTCTGCTGACGCATCTTGAGTGCCTTTCCCGCTCAGGGATCCAATCCCAGCTCGGAAGCGATGATGACCTTCTGGATTTCGGAGGTTCCCGAATAGAGGATGCCTCCCAGTGCATCACGCAGCTCGACGCCGACGTCCGAGCCCTCCATGAACCCCATGCCTCCGTGAACCCGGAAGGCATCCGTCCCCGACGCGAGTGCCGCCTCGCTGACATACAGCTTGGTGAGGCTCGCCTCGCCCGCTGTCAGAACACCCGCCACGAGTCGGGTCACCGTCTCTCTCACGAGGAGCGCGGACGTCCGGTAGCGCACCAGCATGTCCACGAGCCGCGCGGCGACCTGCTGGTGTGCACCAATCGGCCGGCCGAACTGCTGCCGCGTCTTCGCGTAGCTGAGCGAGGTCAGGAACTGCTTGCGCATCATCCCCAGGTGGAACCCCGCGAGCATGCTCCGCTCCCACAGCAAGGCATGCTGGAACACCGTGGCCCCCTGTCCCGACAAGCCCACCATCGCGCTCCGCGGCACGCGGACCTCGTCGAATCCCACGGAGCACACGGAGCAGCCGTGCATCCCCATGCGGGGCTCGTCGATGCCCACCTCCACCCCCGGTGCACTCCGAGGTACCAGGAACGCGCTGACGCCTCGGTAATGCAGGCGCGGGTTCTTGGTCGCCAGCACCAGGAACCAGTCTGCCTCACGGGCGTTCGTGATGAAGCACTTGTCCCCGGTCAGGACACACGTGTCGCCCTCGACGCGAAAGCGCGTCCGGAGGGACATGACATCGGAGCCCGCGCCGGGCTCGGTGGCGGCGAGCGCGCCAATCGCGGAGCCGTCCCGCAGCGAGGGCAGGAGCCGCTTCTGCTCCTCGTCGCCAAAGCGCAGCAGGCCCGAGGCGAAGCCGAAGCAGTGCGCCCCGAGCCCCAGGGGAAAGCCGCCCCCCTTGCACCCC
>NZ_JABXEM010000456.1:0-4414 GCF_013372595.1 Myxococcus sp. AM011 | reverse complement strand
CCGCCCACCCCGGCCCATGCGCGATCAGCAACACACGCCAAGTGATCGAAATCCCAAAGACTTTCTTCCAATCGCGATCAACCCAATTGTTTTCGCCGTGATGATTCCACACGGTGTGTCGGTGTCTCGGGCGCGGATTTCTCCCTCTGTCTACGCCCGGTGTTTCATCGAGCCAACTTTTCGTCCGGAGGCCGATTTTCCGGCCTCGGAACGCGGTCAGCATTGACAGGGAAAAGAGCGATTTGTTACCACCGGTTGGCTTACGCGCAATCAAGGCCAGACAACGCAGGACGGAGGGGCGTAATGACCAAGGCAGAGCTCGTCGAGGTGGTGGCGGCGCAGACACGTCTCACCAAGAAGTCGGCGGCGCAGATCCTCGACATCGTCTTCACCAACATCGGCAAGGCGGTGAAGAAGGACGCGCGATTCAGCTACCCGGGCTTCGGAACCTGGTCGGTGCGCTCCCGCAAGGCGCGCAAGATTCGCAACCCGCAGACGAACGAGATGATGAAGCTGAAGGCCTCGAAGACCATTGGCTTCCGTCCGGCCAAGGAGCTGAAGAACTCGCTGTAAGTCGCTGACGCCACCCCGGTTCATGCCGTGGCGTCCCAGGGACTCGCGATGGACCGGGCACTCCCCTCAGGGGCGCTACCTCAGCCGGTGGCGCCCCTGATGCGTTGCGGGCTTGCTCACCTCACGAGCCCGCACCACCCCGCGCCATGGGCGGCGCCTTCAGATGCTCGTCACCCTCGTCGCCGAGCGCGTCCAGGGGGTCCATCACCTCTCCGTCCCGCCACAGCTCGAAGTGGAGATGCACGCCCGTGGCCAGTCCCGTCTCTCCGGCCAGCCCCACCGCGTGGCCCTGCTCCAGGATTTCCCCCGGCTCCACCAGCACCCGTGACAGGTGGCTGTAGCGCGTCACCCAGCGCCCATCGTGCTGCACCTCCACCTGGAGGCCGTGGTCGCCGTTCCAGCCCGCACGCAACACCACGCCCTTCGTCGCCGTGTAGACGACCTGGCCCTGCTTCGCCGCCAGGTCCACGCCCAGGTGTCGCCGCTGCTCGCCCAGGATGGGGTGCCAGCGCTGGCCGAAGACGCTGGTGATGGTCACCGGATCCACCGGCCAGGCCAGTCGGGGCAGCCCGTTGACCTCCTCCGGGTGCTCCAGGCGCCTCAGCTCCGCCATGCGGACGGCGAGCCGGCCCACTCGCAACACCACGGCCTCCGCCAGGGCTCCGGGCATGTCGCCATAGGTCCGGCCGTCCTGCTCCAGTTCGGCCTCCAGGACGCCTCGGGCTCGCTCCACATCGCGGGAGTCCGTGCGCTCCAAGGCGCGCTCCAGGAAGGCATCCAGCATGCCGTTCATCGACTCCCAGCTCTCCACCTGTCCCAATGGCATGGGCCCGCCCCTCGACACCTTCCGGCGGTTCGCGCGGGCCCGCTCCTTGAAAGAGGCCAGGGCATCTTGCAGCTCCATGGAGGGCTCGGGCGCGGCCAGGCGCACACGGCCTCGGGGCGCATCGGAGGTGCTCTCGGGGACGGCGGGCGAGGAGGCCTCGGCGGGGGAGCGCTCCGCGGTGCTGTAGACCTCATCGAAGCTCATCTTCTGCTCCAACCGGGAGGTGGAGCAGGCACAGACGCTGACGAGGGCGAGGAGGGGGAGTCGACGCACGGCCCGGCGAGCCTACCACGCCCCGCTCGGTGGCTTCCCTCGCCTGGCGGCCACGGCTTCGCCCGGAGCGGGAGCGGGCGAGCAACCTCCCGGGGCGCGACTCAGGCGCGGACCTGAGGCACCGCCATCCGAGAAGACTTCTTCGTCCCGCGCGCTTCGGCGCGGGGCGCGGCAAACATGCCCATGTTCTCGCGTGAGGAGACCGGGCTGTGGCGCGCGCCTCGCGTCCCGGCGATGCGAATGCGTGTCCTCGCCCGGGAGAGACCGGACCGCGGCCCTCGGCGCACCCATGCCCCGACGAGGCTTCGTAGAGCACACCTTGGACCATTGACGCCCGCGCGTGAGGGCGACTCGGCGGACACCGCCGTGACGCCCTCACATGAGGTGAGCCTCCGACTGTCTACGCCAGGGCTCGCCGGATGCGTGCCACCGACTCGTCGATGTCCGCCGCCGACAGGTCCAGGTGCGTGACCAACCTCACCGTGCGCGGTCCTCCCGCCGGGTTCGTCAGCACGCCGTGCCCTCCCAGCAGCGTCACCATCTCCATGGCCGGGCGGTCGAACTCCGCGAACACCATGTTCGTCTCCACCCTCGCCGCGTCCACCTTCACTCCCGGCACCTCGGCCAGCGCCGCCGCGAGCCGGCGCGCATTCGCGTGGTCCTCCGCGAGCCGCTCCACGTGGTGGTCCAGCGCGTACAGCGCCGCCGCCGCCAGGATGCCCGCCTGCCGCATGCCTCCACCCAACCGCTTGCGCAGCCGACGCGCCTCCTTGATGAGGTCCGCGCGGCCCGCCAGCGCCGAACCCACCGGCGCCCCCAACCCCTTCGAGAAACACACCGACGTCGTGTCCGTCAGCCGTGCCCACGTCGACGCAGGCACCCCCGCCGCCACCTCCGCGTTGAACAACCGCGCGCCATCCAGGTGCACCGCCAACCCCGCCTTGCGAGCGACGTCCACCACCGCGCGGAAACGCTCCACCGGCCACACCGAGCCGCCGCCCCGGTTGTGCGTGTTCTCCAACGACAGCAGCCGGGTGCGCGGGTTGTGCATGTTGTCCTCACGCACCGCCGCCGCCACGTCCTCCGGATTCAGCAGGCCCCGCTCGCCTGGCAGCGGCTGCGGCTGCACGCCCCACAACGCCGGCACCGCGCCGCCCTCGTAATGCAGGATGTGGCTGCCCGCCTCGGTCAGCACCTCGTCCCCCGCCCGGCAGTGCGCGCCAATGGCCACCTGGTTGGCCTGCGTGCCCGAGGGGACGAAGAGCGCCGCCTCCAGCCCGAGCCGCTCCGCCACGCGCGCCTCCAGGCGCAACACCGTGGGGTCCTCTCCGTACACGTCGTCTCCCACCTCCGCTTCCGCGATGGCCCGGCGCATGCCGGCCGTGGGCTTGGTGACGGTGTCGGAACGAAAGTCGATGGGCTTCATGGTTCTCCCGCAGGGTGGCGACAGCCAGGACTTGGGTGCACGACAGGGGTGACATACAACGGCCGCGTGCCCGGACGTGAGACAGCGGCGACGAAGCGTGAGCGCGCGGTGAAGGTGATGGAGCGACTGGAAGCCTCCATGCCCGATGCCCACATCGAGCTGGATTTCCACTCCCCCCTGGAGCTGCTCGTGGCGGTGATGCTCTCCGCCCAGTGCACCGACAAGCGGGTCAACATGGTCACCCCCGCCCTATTCCAACGCTTCCCCAGCGCACACGCCTTCGCGCAGGTGCAACCCACCGACGTGGAGCCGTTCATCCGCACCTGCGGTCTGTACCGCGCCAAGGCGAAGAACATCGTCGCGGCGGCGAAAATCCTCGTGGAGGAACATGGCGGCCAGGTGCCCCTCCGTCGCGACACGCTCGCGGAGCTGCCCGGCGTGGGCCGCAAGACGGCGGGCGTCGTGTGCATCCACCTGGGCGGCGACGATGCCTTCCCCGTGGACACCCACGTCAAGCGGCTCGCGTACCGGCTCGGCTTCACCACGCACGAGGACCCGGACAAGGTGGAGACCGACATGCGGGCCGTGCTGCCCACCCCCTGGTGGACAAAGGGCCACCAGCTCCTGGTGTGGCATGGGAGGCGGACGTGCTTCGCCCGCTCACCAGAATGCCAGCGCTGCGTCGTGGCCGAACTGTGCCCCAAGAAGGGCGTGGCCCGAGCGACTACCGAGAAGCCGACGGGTTCAGCTCGCTCTCGCGCGAAGCCTTGAGCTTCTTCATCCGCTTGCGGATGAACTCGCGCTTCAGCGTGGAGACGTGGTCCACGAAGACGGTGCCGTTCAGGTGGTCCGTCTCGTGCTGCACGGCGATGGCGAGCAGTTCGTCACAGCGCAGCGTCTGCTCCTGACCGTCCACGTCCAGGTACTTCACCGTGACGACGGCGGCGCGGTCCACGTCCTCGGACTCACCGGGGAGCGAGAGGCAGCCTTCGTTGTAGGTGGTCTCACCCTCGAGCGCGATGAGCTCCGGGTTGATCATCGCCAGGGGCTTGGACTCGGGCTGACGCGGCGTGGTGTCCAGGACGATGACGCGCTGGAGCACGCCAACCTGCGGCGCCGCGAGTCCCACGCCGTCGGCGGCGTACATCGTCTCGAACATGTCCTTGACCAGCGCGCGGGTGGAGTCGTCCACCTTCGTCACGGGCTTGGCCTTCTGCTTCAGGATGGGGTCGGGCCAGATGAGGATCTCACGAACCATGGAGGCCCTCTTAACTCCCCCCGCGCGCACGGGCAACCCCGTGCGGGCAGCCCTCCCC
>NZ_JABXEM010000455.1:0-4595 GCF_013372595.1 Myxococcus sp. AM011 | reverse complement strand
GGCCAGGACGCGGCGGCGGGCCTCTTGCGGCTGTTGGACGGGCCGGACCCGACGGTGGCGCGCGCGGCGGCGAGCGCCCTGGCGGAGCTGGGGGCGGACGCGGACGAGCAGATTCTCCAGGCGCTCCAGGATGGAGACAGCGCCCGGCGCCGGGTGTTGCTGCCCCTGGTGGGGCGCCGCGCTTCGGCCGTGCCGGAGGTGATGGCGTGTCTGGAGGACCGGGAGGCGTCCGTGCGCGCGCTGGCGGCGGACACGCTGTCTCGCATCGGCGACACGTCCGCGGTGCCCGTCCTCTTCCAGCGCCTCACCGACGACGACGCGCGCGTGGTGCAGGCCGCCACGGGCGCCATCCAGTCCCTGGGCAGCGAGCAGACGGAGGCCCTGGCGCTCCAGGCGGCGCGCTCTCCGGACGCGCGTCTGCGCCGCGCGGCGCTGCGCATCATCTCCTACTTCGGCTATGCCCGAGGCCTGGAGGTGCTGCTGTCGGCCATGCGCGACTCGGACGAGCGGCTGCGCGACGCGGCCATCTACGGCCTGCCCTTCATCGAGGACCCGCGCGCGGTGGACGCGCTGTTGATGGCGGCCACCCACGAGTCGGAGCGCACGCGAGCCGCGGCCATGCGCGCGCTGGGGCAGACGGAGAAGGAGGCGCGCATCACCTCCACGCTGCTCGGCGGCCTCAACGACCGCGACCCGTGGGTGCGCTACTACGCGTGCCAGTCGCTGGGGAAGCTCAACGAGGAGGCCGCCGCTGACGCGATTGTCGCGCTGGCGGACGACGACGCGGGGCAGGTGCGCGTGGCGGTGGTGGACGCGCTGGCGCACATGCACACGGAGAGCGCGATGACGGCGCTGCGGCGCGCGGCGGCCAGCACCGACGCGGACGTGCGGCGCGCCGCGCTCCTGGGGTTGGGCGTGGCGCGGCGCCAGGACGCGCTGCCGGTGTTGCTGGAGGCCTCGTCGTCCGAGGACTCCGCCACGCGCCTGGTCGCGCTGTCCGCCGTGGCCGAGTACGAGGCCCCGGAGACGCTGCCCGCGCTCCTGCACGCGGCCAGTGACAGGGACGACAGCGTGCGCAGCGCGGCGGTGGGCTTCCTGGCCACGCGCCCGGGCGTCCCCGCCACCCAGGCCCTGGTGTCGCTCCTGGGGGACATGACGGTGCGCGAGCGGGTGGTGAGCGCGCTGGCGCTGCCCATGGAGGGCCGGCTGCCGGGGCTGCTCACCGCGCTGGATGTGGCGGACGAGGTGACGGCGCCCTTGCTGGTGGCGGCCCTGGCGCGCATGCGTCGGGCGGACGCGCGCGCCGCGCTCCTTCAAGTCCTGGAGACCTCCAGCGCCTCGGCCCGCCGCGCCGCCGTGCCCGCGGTGAGCGCGCTGGGGACCCTGGAGTCCCGCGACGCGCTGGAGCGGGCCTCCCTGCGTGACGAGGACCCGGAGGTCCGGCGGGCCTGTCTCGTGGCCCTGGGGAAGTGACAAGGACTTCATGCCTTCCCTGCCGATGTCCCCCCAGGTCTTCGCCATCCTCGCCGCGCTCATCGAGCAGCGCGCGGGGCTGCATTACGCGGCGGAGGACCGGGAGCTGCTGTCCGACAAGGTGTCCGACCGGGCGCTGGAGGCGGGCTTCGACTCGCTGCTCGACTACTACTACTTCCTCCGGTACGACCCGGAGGGTTCGGCCGCGCTGGATTCCCTGGTGGACTCGCTGCTCGTGCACGAGACGTATTTCTTCCGGGAGCCGCTGCCCTTGTCGGTGCTGGTGGACGACGTGCTCGCGCCCCGGGTTCGCGCCGGCCAGAAGCCCCGGGTGTGGTGCGCGGCGTGCTCCACCGGCGAGGAGCCCCTGACGCTGGCGATGATGCTGGCGGACCGGGGGCTGCTCTCCGGCGTGGAGCTGCTGGCCAGTGACTTGAGCACCCGGGCCCTGGAGCGGGCTCGCACCGGCGAGCACAACCTGCGCGCCACGCGCGCGCTGCCGCCCGGGGTGGAGGGGCGCTGGCTGGAGCAGGTGGCCGGCCGGGTACGCCCCAAGCAGGAGCTGGTGGACGCGGTGGAGTGGCGCCGCATCAACCTGATGGAGGACGCGGTGGTGGCGAAGCTGGGGCAGTTCGACGCCATCCTCTGCCGCAATGTCCTCATCTACTTCAAGGACGAGACGGCGCGCCGGGTGGTGGCGTCGCTCACCCAGGCGCTGAAGCCCGGAGGCCAGCTGGTGGTGGGCACCTCCGAGTCGCTGTTGCGTTTCGGCACCGCGCTCTCCTGTGAGGAGCGGCGCGGCGTCTTCTTCTATGGCAAGGCGGGCGGATGACGGTGGTGGCTCCCATTCGCGTGTTGGTGGTGGACGACTCGGCGTTCGCGCGCAAGGTGCTGCGCCAGGTGCTCTCCAACGCGCAGGGCATCGAGGTGGTGGACACCGCGCGTGACGGCCTGGACGCGCTGGAGAAGGTGTCGGAGCTCAAGCCCGACGTCCTCACGTTGGACCTGGTCATGCCGGGCCTGGACGGGCTCGGCGTGCTGCGGGCCCTGGACACCCTGCCGGACGCGCCGCGCGTCGTGGTGGTGAGCAGCGCGGGCGAGGAGAGCGAGCTGGCGGTGTCCGCCCTCCAGGCCGGCGCGGTGGACCTGGTGCACAAGCCCTCCGCGCTCGCCACGGACCGGCTCTACGAGCTGGGCGCGGAGCTGGTGGAGAAGGTGCGCACCGCCGCGCGCGTGTCCCATCGCCCGGCGCGCCCGCCGTCGTCCAGCTCGCCCCCCGCGGCGTCCGCATTGGCCGTGACGGGGCCGGCGCGCAACCTGGTGGTGGTGGGCACGTCCACCGGTGGCCCCCAGGCCCTCACGCGCCTCTTGTCGATGGTGCCCGCGGACTTCCCCGCGCCCATGGCGCTCGCGCTGCACATCCCCCCCGGCTACACGGAGGCGGTGGCGCGCCGGCTGGACGCGCTGTGCCCGCTGGAGGTGCGCGAGGCCGAGGATGGCCTGGAGCTGCGCCCCGGCCGCGTCGTGCTCGCGCGCGCGGGCCAGCACCTCAAAATCGAGCGGCACGGCGCCCTCACCTTGGGCCGCGTGGACCGACATCCGGTGCAGATGCCGCACCACCCCTCCGTGGACGTCCTCTTCGAGAGCGCGGCCCGCACGTGGGGCAAGGACACGGTGGGACTGGTGCTCACCGGCATGGGCGACGACGGGCGGGAGGGCTCGCGCGCCATCCGGGCCGCGGGCGGCACCATCCTCACCGAGTCGGAGTCCTCCTGTGTCGTCTACGGCATGCCTCGCGCCGTCGACGAAGCGGGCCTCGCCACCGCCAGCGCGCCCCTGGATGGGATGATGGCGCTGCTGCTCGCTCAGCTCCGCTGACTCCGGGAAAACCGGGTGGGGGCGCCGTCGCCCGCACCCCTACATGGTGGGGGAGGGGGCGGCCTTGCCCTGGAGCCGGAGCGATAGTTTTGGTTCTGCACGGACGCGTCAGGCAGACTGCCGCCCATGCTCCGTTACCGCGCCGACATTCGAACCCTCCTCTGGTGCCTGGCGATGGCCGTGGTGGCCCTCTCGATGTACGCGGCCCCCGCGCTCATCCCCTACCTCTGCCCGCTCGCGTGCTACCTGGCGCTGTCCGCGGGCGTCATCGCCCATAACCACAACCACTGCCCCACCTTCCGCAACCGGAAGATGAACGAGGCGATGGGCATGTGGCTGTCGTTGTTCTACGGCTACCCCACCTTCGTGTGGATTCCGACGCACAACCTCAACCACCACAAGTTCGTCAACAAGGCGGGCGACGCCACCATCACCTGGCGCTACTCGAAGAAGCACAACTTCCTCGTCGCCTTCCTCTTCCCCTTCGTCTCCACGTACTGGCAGCAGGAGCCGACGAAGGCCTTCATCGAGAAGGCGCGCACGCGCAACCGCGCCCTGTTCCGGCAAATCGTCCTCCAGTACATCGTCTGGGGCGGCACGCACGCGGCGCTCGTCGGGCTGGCGATTTATCTGCACGGAATCGCGGGCGGCCTGCGCATCTGGGCCTTCGCGTTCCTGATTCCGGCCTTCTTCTCGCTGTGGACCATCATGTTCTTCAACTACATCCAGCACGTCCACTCGGACCCCTGGAGCGAGCACGACCACAGCCGCAGCTTCACCGGCCGCCTCATCAACTTCTTCCTCTTCAACAACGGCCTGCACGCGGTCCACCACGAGACGCCGGGCCTGCACTGGAGCCTCCTGCCCGAGGCCCACGCCAAAATCGCCGCGGACATCGACCCGGAGCTCAAGCCCGTCAGCTTCTTCGGCTGGTGCTTCCGCTCCTACGTCATGGCGCCCTTCTTCCCCCGCTTCGGAACCAGGCAGGTGGGCCGCGCCCCGTATGACCCGCCCGCGGGCGGCAAGGTCGACGTGTCCTTCGGCGACGAGCTGCAGGCGGTGGACTCCGGAGTGAACGTCGCGCGCGTCTGACGCACCCGCACACGTGTGCGGCCTGTGTGTGTCTTTGTCTTGTATTCCCCATCTCTCCCTGGAATCGGTCCAGGGGGAGTATTCGCCATGTGGCTGATTCTCGTATCTCGCGGTCAGAGGTACGGGCGGGCTGCTGCCTCTTATACACATCT
>NZ_JABXEM010000454.1:0-4673 GCF_013372595.1 Myxococcus sp. AM011 | reverse complement strand
CCGCCAGCTCCTCGCGGAGCGACAGCAGGAACTTCGCGTCCTTCAGGAGCGCGACCCGATGCTCGGCGGTCTTCGCCGTCTCCTCGGATGGCTCCGCTACATTTTCCCGAGCGACACCTTGGGTTTGAAATGTGTCGCGCAACATTTCAGACGGGAGTGGAAGACTTGAAGCCCCGGAAGGACAAGGACTCGTTGCTGGGCGAGGCCAAGCGCCTCTTGAGGCTGAGAGAAGAGCTTCGGGCCGAGGAGGAGCGCCTGGCCCAAGGACGCCTCGCGCTCGCCCGTCGGTACATGGACACCGAGCACGTCCCCGTCCCCCGCGAGGAGTTCGACACCTGGTTCTCGGGGCAACCCACATGACGCCTGAGCAGCTTCAGCGCGCGTGGGTGCTCCAGGCCCAGGCCGACGCCGAGCGCGGTGTCCTGGAGTGCCGCATGTGCCACAGGCGTGGCCCGTTGGAGGAGACGACGACGCTGTGGCGCAACGGCCTCCTCGTCTTCGCCCTGTGTGACAGGTGCGCAGCCAGCCACGACGTCGTCTTCTCCCCCACTCAGGCAGGAGTCGAAGTGCGCGCCAGGCGCCGCAGCTCCGTGGAGTTGGTGACGCAGGAGGTGCCCCATGTGCACGGCTCCCGCTGACGGCCTCCTCCTCCTGCACGAGGCACGTGAGGTGGCGGACGCCCTGCTGGGTGATGTCCTCCGGCTGCCGATGGCCAAGGCCCTCGACGTCGGCACCGCCGCCGGCATGGACCGCGCCGTGGCCCTGCTTGCCGCGCGCCTTCGCCGCGCCGTCGGGCGCGCGGACGTGGACGCCATGCGCGAGGCGGTGGCCGTCCTCGACGTGGACTGGAGGAAGACGACGGCGGCCCAGCGCAGGCGCCTCGTCGCTCAGTCCCTGGAGGCCGCGGGCCGGCGGACGGCCGTCATCCCCGCCCGCATCCAGGCGCCCCTCGGCGACGCAGCCGAGGAGGTGGTGGCCTCCACCCGAAGCCACGCCCGGCGAGAGCAGGGCCTCACCCTCGCCGCCCGCTTCAACGCCATGGACAAGCGCGTTGCCCAGCACATCGTCCGCACCCAAGGCAACTTCGTGCGGGACGAGTACGGGCGCAGGCTGGACACCTTCGGCGCGGAGGCCCGGCGCCTTGTCGCCGAGGGGCTGGAGGCGGGCCTGGGGAGAAGCGACATCGCCGAGTCCTTGGAGCGGGCCGCGCGCGGCGCGCTCATCGAGCGGGCCCCCTTCTATTGGGAGGTGGTGGCAAGCCACTTCGTCAGCCAGGGACGCTCCTTCAGTCAGATGAGCAGCTACGCCGAGGCCGGCATCCGCCGCTACCGCATCGAGGCCGTCCTCGACGAGGCCACCACCCAGGTGTGCCGTTTCCTCCACGGGAAGACGTTCTCAGTGGGCGAGGCCCTCCAGCGCTTCGAGCGCGTCGAGTCCCTCGAGCGCCCGGAGGAAGTGAAGCAGGAGCTGCCCTGGGTGAGGGAGCGCCTCGACGCGGACACGGGGCGCGCCCACCTCTACGTCAACCGGGGAGGCCAGGAGACACGCCTGGCCGAGGTGCTCCGCTCCGCCGCCGGCACCCGCGACGACGTCGGCGAGTTCCGCGCCCTCGCCTCGGAGAGGCAGCTCGCGGAAGCAGGCGTGGGCTTCCCGCCGTACCACGGCCTCTGCCGCACCACGACGCTCGCTGTCACTTAGTGATGTCCCCGATTTCGCGTCGCAGGCCTTTGTCTCTTTCGGAGACGAACCGCGATGCAGGCCACCTCGACACCGACCCCCACCTCTTCCCCGACGCCGGACAGCAACGCGACGCCGCAGGAGTCGACCTCCATGGCCAAGGCCGAGGCGACGCCCTTCATCTGGCCTCGCGACCTCAATCTCCCCACGTCCGGCGAGCTGACGTGGGGCTTCGACCCGGAGGGCCTCCAGGATGGGTGACACCCTCGCCAAAGCCCTCGCCCGGGCCCGGCACGTCCTGGAGTCCCTCCAGGGTGAGTCGGTGGAGAAGACCATCTGGGGCAGCCCCGCGGGCAAGAAGCGCCTGGCGAAGCGCCTGGTGGCCATGCTGCCCGCGCACAAGACGTACGTGGAACCCTTCGCCGGTAGCGGAGCCGTTCTCTTCGAGAAGGCCCCCTCGGACGTCGAGGCCATCAACGACGCGGACACCGAAATCGCCGACGCGTACCGGCTCATCCAGAAGCTGACGCCCGCGGCCTTCGCCAAGCTGAAGAAGCTGCCGTGGGTCGGCGACGAGAAGACGTTCAAGAGCCTCTTCGACGCGAAGCCGAAGGGCGACGTGGAGCGCCTGCACCGCTTCCTCTACCTGACGCACTTTTCCTACGGAAAACTGCGCGGGCGCAGCTTCAGCCCGAACAGCGCGGGCGTCGAGGCGAAGACGCTCGCGCGCATCGAGCAGTTCGCTCCGCGCCTCAAGCACGTGAAGGTGTACGGCGGCGACTACGAGCGGGTGGTGCGCAAGTTCGACGGGAAGGACGCCGTCTTCTTCTTGGACCCGCCCTACCCCGGCTACAACGTCGATGTCGGCGAGGGTGACTTCGACGAGGAGCGCTTCTATGGCGTCCTCAAGTCGCTCAAGGGCCGCTGGCTCATGACGTATGGCATCCGGGGGAAGTTGCCTGGGATGCTGAAGGGCTCCGGCTTCCTCGTGAAGCGGATCCGCACGCCTCGCACCATCGCCGCCATGCGCGGCGTGGGCGGCTCCTCCGTGCTGACGCAGCTCCTCGTCTCCAACTACCAGCCCGCCGCGAAGGCGCTGGAGGGCGGCAGCGACTTCGCCGTGGACGACTGGCAGCCGGAGGAGTCTCCCGGCACCGCCCCCTTCGCCACCACGACGTCTCTCCTCAAGGGCGTCGAGCCCGACGACGAGCGGTACGTCCTGGGTGTCGTCCTGGAGCCGGAGACGGTGGACGCGCAGGGCGACATCTACTCCGCCGCGGAGATTCGTCAGGCCGCGCACCGCTTCATGGAGGAGTTCGGCGGCCTGGGGCTCATGCACCAGATGCGCGTCAACGGGCACGTCAAGGTGCTGGAGAGCTACCTGGCCCCCGTCGACTTCAACCTGGGCGAGGTGCAGGTGCGCAAGGGCACCTGGCTTCTCGCGGTGCGCGTCCTCTCCGACGAGCTCTGGGAGCGTGTGAAGGACGGGCAACTGACGGGCTTCAGCATTGGCGGCACCGCGCGCCGTCTCCCCGAGGCCTCACCGGCCACCGAGACGTCCCCTTCCGACACACCTGCCGCTGAGTCCCAGCCGGAGGCCGCATGACGAGCACCACCCAAGGCCCCGCCTCCGTCCACCGCCTCGTCGACATGGTGGTGGAGGAGGTGTCCCTCGTGGACAGGGCCGCCAACAAGCACCGCTTCCTCCTCGTGAAGCGAGACGGAGACACCATGGACAACGCTTCCCAGGACACCACGCAAGCCGAGGGCGCCAGCAGCACCGCCTCGGATACCGCCAAGGCCGAGGACGCAGTCCTCGCCGCTGCCCAACAAGCCCTCGAAGCGGTGACGGCTCTCGTCGAGGCATTGGCTTCCACGGACGGCATCGACGGCGTGCGCGTGGTGGAGGTGGCCCAGCACCTGCGCGCGCTCGCCGACGCCCTGGAAGAGGACGAGGACGCGGACGACTCCGAGGACGAGGAGGATGTCGAGGCGCGCGCCAAGGCCGCCAACCCCGCGCCGGCTCCTCAGCCGACTCCGCCCGCGCCGAGCCCCGACGCCTCCGTCGTCATGGAAGGCCTGACGAAGCTCACCGACGCTGTCCGCGCGCTGGAGGGAAGTGTGAAGGAGCAGCACCAGCGCCTGGGCCGCGTCGAGAAGCAGTTCGGCCTGCCCAACAGCAGTGCCCCCGCGGAGCGCCCGCCCAAGCCCACCGTCGAGGACGTCGGTTGGCCCCTCGACCTCAACAAGCCCCTCAACCGGGAGAGCGTCGACAAGGCCCTCTCCTTCCACGACGTCTGACGTCCCACCCGTCCCAGGAAGCCTCAACGCCGAAGGAAGCCCTCATGAGTCGTATCGATAACCGTGCCCTCTTGGAGAAGGCCGACCTGGCCCTCGCCGACCTCACGGCGGGCGGTGGCATTCTCCAGCCCGCGCAGGCGCAGAAGTTCATGCGCCTGCTCATCAAGCAATCCGTCCTGCTGCAGCAGTGCACCGTCGTCCCCATGGCGGCCCCCAAGCAGCAGTTCAGCAAGCTGAAGTTCGGGAGCCGAATCTTGCGCCCGGGCCAGGAGGCCACCGCCGTCCCCGCCGCCCAGCGCGTGAAGCCCGACCTCTCCCAGGTGGAGCTGGACGCGAAGCTCTTCAAGGGCGAGGTGCGCCTCTCCGACGAAGTGCTCGAAGACAGCATCGAGCGCGGCGAGCTGCGGCAGACGCTCATGGAGATGCTCGCGGACGCCATCTCCAGGGACATGGAGGAAATCCTCGTCAACGGGGACACCGCCTCCGCCGACCCTTTCCTCGCCACGTTGGACGGCGTGCTGAAGCAGGCCACCAGCAACGTCGTGGACGCGGCCGGCGCGCCCATCTCCAAGGACGTCCTCGGCGACCTGCTCAAGTCGCTGCCCTCGGAGCACCTCCGTGACAAAAGCAGCATGGGGTTCCTCTTACCAGCGTCGACGCGGACCTGGACTACCGGAACTCGCTCGCGGAGCGGG
>NZ_JABXEM010000453.1:0-4677 GCF_013372595.1 Myxococcus sp. AM011 | reverse complement strand
CCTCCCCTCGAAGGGAGCCGGGCCCCCGCCGGATGGCGCGGCACGTCGCGGACAAGAGCGCCCGGGCGGGCATCCTCTCCCGACCGCTGTTCGAGCGACTTCCCCTGCGCCGGTGGGTGCCCGCCGAGGTCCACACCCTGCTGGACTACCGAGGGGGCGTGGCGGCGCTGGTGGCCGGGCAGCTGTCCAAGGACAGACGGGCGCGTCGGGCGGGGAGGGTGCTGGGGGCGTCGGCCACTGGCGTGTCCCTGTTCACCGACGCCCGGTTGAGTCTGGCCCGGCTCATCCCCATCGAGGCACACGAAATCTTCGACTACGTCCAGGGCACCGCGTTGGCCCTGGCGCCCTTCGTCCTGGGGTACGCCCGGAAGAGCCCCATCACCGCCACGGTGCACGTGCTGCTGGGGCTGTCGTCGCTGGCGGTGGCGCTGGTGACGGACTACCGCTGCCAGACGGGCATGCACCTGGGCGGGGAGTCGAGGACGGACCCGGAAGGCATTGGCGCGTGAAAAGCGAAGCGGCGGGGCCTTTGTGAAGGCACCCCGCCGCTTCCATCACTTCACGAACGCCGGGAGTCGGCTCAGGCCGTCTTCACGGCGGCCTGGGGCTTCGCGTCGGAGGACGACGCGCCGCTGCTGCCGCCGACGCTCTGGATGCGCATCCCGTAGAAGCTGCGATAGACGAACACCGTCGACAGGACGAAGAACACCACGGAGAAGATGCGGGTGAGGTTGCCCTGGCCCGCGGCCTCCAGCTCCACCGCCAGCTCCACCGCCAGCAGGCCGAAGAGGGTGGTGAACTTGATGACCGGGTTGAGCGCCACGGAGGACGTGTCCTTGAACGGGTCGCCGACGGTGTCGCCGACGACGCAGGCCGCGTGCAGCTCCGTGCCCTTGGCCTTCAGCTCCACTTCCACCAGCTTCTTCGCGTTGTCCCAGGCGCCACCGGCGTTGGCCATGAAGACGGCCTGGTAGAGGCCGAAGATGGCGATGGAGATGAGGTAGCCCACGAAGAAGTACGGCTCCAGGCAGGCGAACGCGAGCGTGCTGAAGAAGATGGCGAGGAAGATGTTGATCATCCCCTTCTGCGCGTACTGGGTGCAGATTTCGACCACCTTCTTGGAGTCCGCCACGCTGGCCTTCTCCACGCCCTCCAGCTTGATGTTGGCCTTGATGAACTCCACCGCGCGGTAGGCGCCGGTGGACACCGCCTGCATGGACGCGCCGGAGAACCAGTAGATGATGGCGCCGCCGGTGATGAGGCCCAGGAGGAACGGGGCGTGCAGCAGCGAGAGGAACTGCGTCTTCTCGGTGTTGAGCTGGCCGTTGGTGATTCCGACGAGCAGCACGATGATGGAGAAAATCATCGTGGTGGCGCCGACGACGGCCGTGCCGATGAGCACCGGCTTGGCGGTGGCCTTGAAGGTGTTGCCCGCGCCGTCGTTCTCCTCGAGGAACTGCTTGCCCTTCTCGAAGTCGAGGTCGAAGCCGAAGTCGCGCTTAACCTCCGCCTTCACGTCGGGGACGTTCTCGATGAGGGACAGCTCGTAGACGCTCTGCGCGTTGTCCGTCACCGGGCCGTAGGAGTCCACGGCGATCGTGACCGGGCCCATGCCCAGGAAGCCGAAGGCGACGAGGCCGAAGGCGAACACGGGGGCGGCGATCATCAACTGGCCCACGTCCGCGCCGGGCACGCCGGAGCCGCTGAACCAGAACGCCAGGCCCATCAGGCCGGCGATGATGAGGCCCATCCAGTACGCGGAGAAGTTGCCCGCGACCAGACCGGAGATGACGTTCAGGGACGCGCCACCCTCGCGGCTGGCCGTGACGACCTCGCGAACGTGACGGCTCTCCGTGGAGGTGAAGACCTTGATGGCCTCCGGGATGATGGCGCCCGCCAGCGTGCCGCAGCTGATGATGAGCGACAGCTTCCACCACAGCGTCGGGTCACCGTTCAGGGTGGGGATGAGCAGGTAGCTGACCAGGAAGGTCAGCGCCACGGAGATGAGCGACGTCACCCACACCAGCGCGGTGAGCGGGTGCTCGAAGTTCATGTGGTCCGCGTTCTTGTACTTGGCGGACTGGAACACGTTGTTCAGGCCGTAGGCGGCCAGCGACGCGAGCACCATCACGATGCGCATCACGAAAATCCAGACCAGCAGCTCGACGCGGAAGCCCTCGCCCACGGCCAGCAGGATGAAGGTGATGAGCGCCACGCCCGTCACGCCGTAGGTCTCGAAGCCGTCCGCGGAAGGGCCCACGCTGTCGCCAGCGTTGTCACCGGTGCAGTCCGCGATGACGCCCGGGTTGCGCGCGTCGTCTTCCTTGATTTTGAAGACAATCTTCATCAGGTCGGAGCCGATGTCGGCGATCTTCGTGAAGATGCCGCCGGCGATGCGCAGCGCGGAGGCGCCGAGCGACTCGCCAATCGCGAAGCCGATGAAGCACGAGCCCGCGAAGTCCGCCGGGATGAAGAGCAGGATGGCGAGCATCAGCAACAGCTCGGTGCTGATGAGCACCATGCCGATGGACATACCCGCCTGCAGCGGAATGGCGTACGTGGGGTAGGGCTTGCCTCGCAAGCTGGCGAAGGCGGTGCGGCTGTTGGCGAACGTGTTGACGCGGATGCCGAACCAGGCGACGCCACACGAGCCGGCGATGCCGACGAGGCTCGCCACCAGGATGATGACCACGCGGTCCGCGCCCATGTGGCGCAGGAACCCGAAGTAACCCACCATCACCACGGCGATGAGCGCCCACAGCACGGCGATGAACTTCAGCTGCGTCATCAGGTACGTCTTGCACGTCTCGTAGATGAGCTCGGAAATCTCGAGCATCGCCCGGTGCACGGGCAGGTTCTTGAGCGTGGCGTACTGCATGAAACCGAACACCAGTCCGATAACGCAGACCGCGATGCCGGAGAGCAACAGTTGGTGTCCGTTGATGCTGCCGCCAAAGAATGACTTGGAGGCGAAGTCGGGGAGAACGAGGTCCGCCTCACTGGCGTGGGCGGCGCTGGCGGCGAACACCATCAACAGCCCGAGGGCTTTGACGGCGACACCGGTGACGCCCCTACGCAGGGCGTCCATCCGTGGAACAGTGCGTGTCATGGGGGTGCAACTCCTCACAGAGGCTCGTCCAAAGCGCGGCCCACAACGCCGCGCCCCGGAGTGAACAGGGAGTGGTGTCGAGGGGTTGGCCGCCTGCGAGCGAAGTTGCCGCGCGCCGACGCTTCAGCACAGCCTCGCCCTTCAAGGTGCAACGTCACACGCCTGAAGGCGGGCTCGCGAATAGCATGGACAGGCGCTGAAAGTCGAATTGCGGGGTGTGATTGTCCGCAACTTGATCCAACTGTGAAGGGAGCTGGGAGCCCCGCAACCCGTCAGGTGGTGTGTGTATGTCAGGGCTTCAGACGGAAAAGGAAGCCATCCTGGGGATGCGGGTAAGGGGTTCCCACAGGTTGGACGCGCCGCAGCGCGACAGCGACCAGGGTATTGCCAGATCCATCCACTGACACCGAGCGGGCTGTCGGGGGGAGGGGACTGGAGAAGCCTCGCACCCAAAGGGAGTCTCCCTTTTCAGGCAGGAGGCGGGCGACATAGAGGCCGGCGGGAGAGGGCTTGGGGCCCAAATCCAGACCGCCGTCATGGGTGCCGGTGAGCGTGAGCTGCCCCGCGTCATCCGTGGCGAGCGCCGTGGCGGTGGCTGCGAAGGAGCGCGCCCAGCGCTCTTGTCCGTCCGCGTTGAAGGCCGCCACGAAGCCGTGATGGGCGCCCGCGTCATGAGGTTTGTTCTGAAAGTAGAAGCGGGTGGAGAAGGAGCCTGCCACGAAGACGCGGTCCGGGCCCACCGCCAGCGCGGAGACAGCTCCGGTGGCGCCTCGGAAGTCCCGGCTCCACGCATGCGTGCCATCCGGATGCAGTTTGAGGACGAAGGGAGTGCGTTGGCGCACGGTGAGGAACGAGCCCCCGCCGAAGCACACCGCGCCCGCGTACGCGCCTCCAATATAGATACCGCCGAAGGTGTCCACCGCCGTCGCGCGCGCCGTCACCAGGCCCTGGGGGCCGGCGGACCAGACGCGGCTCCAGCGCGTGTGGGCGTCCGGGCCCAGCCGCACCACGAAGGCGCCGCGGTCGCCGTCGGGCGGCTCGCGCACGGCGTCGCCGAAGTCGCGGGCTCCGGAGAAGTCGCCCACCACCACCACGCCCGAGTCGTCCCGGGCGACGGCGTGCACGGTGAGCGTGCCCTCTCCAGCGAAGCCCTTCACGTGTTCGACGGCGCCGTCGGCCGACAGGCGCGCGATGAAGGGCCCGTCCGGCAGGCGCATGTCGCCCCACTGGGAGCCCGACGCGGCGCCGCCCAGCCAGAGCTTGCCCTGCGTATCGATGATGAGTCCGCCCACGCGCGCGCGGGACGTGCCCCCTCCCGGAGTCAGCCCATGCGCCCAGCGCAGGGCCCCGTCCGGGGAGAAGCGCGCCACCATGAGATGTGGCTGCGTTGCATCCGCACTCCGGTTGAAAGGCAGGGGGCCGCCCCCCACGTCCAAAGGCTCTCGGTATGTCGCCGCGACGAGAACGTCCCCGTCGGGGGCCATCACCGCATGTGGCGCCTCGCTGTCCCCGCTCGCCAACGGGAAAGACCACGCCACTGCCCCCTCGCCCTCGCCACGACCTTCCGC
>NZ_JABXEM010000452.1:0-4818 GCF_013372595.1 Myxococcus sp. AM011 | reverse complement strand
CGTTCCGCTGGGGCGGGGAGGAGTGACAATGCGTGCAGGCGGGCTGACGGCCGACGCAGGTGGGCGCGGTGGGATACGTGGCGCACAACACGCCCGCCGCCGGGGGTTTGGCCTGGGCCACTCCGGACAGGCAGAGGGCGGCGGCCAACAACAGTCGTCGAAGCCCGAGGGGCGCTCGGGGAGGCGGGGTATCGAACATGGGCTGGACACACCAACAGCCCCTGCGCGAAAAGGTTGCGGCACTGATTCAAGCGCCGTGGCAGCCTACGCCCCCCGAATCCCATGGTTGAGTACGATCCGCATCGTTGGTGGAGTTACTTCCACTACCTCAAGGGCTCGATGGTCCGCGAAATCGTGGCCCGGGTCATGGTCTGCGTCCTGTGGGCACTGGGCGTCACCATCTTCCATTCCCATGTCCGCTCGGTGGCGATTCCCCCCACGGTGCACACGCTGGCGGGAATCTCCCTGAGCCTCCTGCTCGTCTTCCGCACCAACTCCTCCTATGACCGGTTCTGGGAGGGGCGGAAGCTGTGGGGCGGCATCGTCAACGAGACGCGCAACCTGGCGCGCGCCGCGGGCGTCTTCCTCCATTCCGAGCCCGCCCTCTACGCCGCGCTGCTGCGGTGGACGGCCGCCTTCCCCTTCGCGTCCGCGTCGTTCCTGCGCACCAAGGCGGAGCTGGGGCCCCTGGCCCAGGAGCTGCCGCCGGACGAGGTGGCGGAGGTGATGCGTGCCCAGCACGTGCCGTTCGCCGTGGCGCGGAAGATGAGCTCGCTGCTCGACGCCGGCCGGCGCCAGGGCCTGTACTCCGAATACGTGCAGATGCAGTTGGACCAGGACGTCCACCTGCTCGTCGACTACATCGGCGGGTGTGAGCGCATCCGCAAGACGCCCATCCCCTTCGCGTATGTGATGCACCTGCGCCGGGCGCTGCTCGTCTTCTGCTACACGCTGCCCTTCGCGCTGGTGGAGTCCTTCGGTGGGCTGACGGTGCTCGCCACGTTCATCGTCGCGTACATCTTCTTCGGCATCGAGGAGATTGGCGTCGAAATCGAAGACCCCTTCGGCCACGACGACAACGACCTGCCGCTGGACGCCATCTGCAACACCATCCACGCGAACCTGAACGCGCTGCTGCCCGCCGAGCCGCAGTCGCGCCAGGCACCCCCGGCCGCTTGAGCGGGGGCTCTCAGCGGCCGGACACGGAGGGCTCGGGCGGCGCGTCGTAGGTGCACAGCCACAGCCCATCCTCCGGCTGGCAGTGCGCGCCGCGAATCTTCTGGAGCCAGCTCACCCGCGAGGGGATGACCAGATAGACCGTCTGGGGGTCCATCCTGCCCGCGGTGATTTCGGCGTCCATGCCCAGGCAGTACGCCTGCGCCTTCGCGTCGTCGATGCGCGCGACATATCCGCTGTTGAAGGTGAGGCCCAGCCGGTACGCGCGGTAGGCCCAGCGGTGGAAGTCCATGGGGCCCGCGCGGCAGCCCCGGCCGGAGCCGTCATGCATCTGCGGCGGGTAGAGCGCCAGGTGCTCGCGGCCCTTCGCCGCCTCCGTGAGCGCGAGCGACGGAAGGGTGTTCCAGGTGCCGCCGCCCCCCTGTGCCCTCCGCCCTTCACCGAGGTTGAGGTCCAGTCCCTGGATGAGCAGCAGCAGCCCCGCCAGCGTGGGCGCGAGCGATGGGCGCACCAGCCGAGGCAGCGCGAGCGCGGCCCCCACGAGCAGCAGGTAGTGCAGGGGCCAGATGAAGCGGCCCGAGGAGCGGAAGGCCTCCGCCCACTTGAGCACCGGGCGATAGAGCGCTGACAGGTCGGCGACCTGCTGCCCCTGGAACTTGACGCGCCACGAGAGGGCGAAGAAGGCGAGGGCCAGCGCGACGAGGGTGACGGGCACCCATCTCCGCCACAGCGCGAGGATGCGCCGGGGCTCACGGGCCATGAGCACGAGCACGAGGGCGAGCGCGACGAGGCCGCCAGCGCCCAGGTAGCCGAAGCCCTCGTTCTGGCTGCCGTGCCTGGGTAGCGGGGGAAGGAAGCGGGACCAGCGAATCTCGCCGTGGCCGATGCTGTTGAACAGCGTGGTCAGGTCCGAGGAGTAGTCGCCGAAGTCGGTGGCGCCCACGGGGATGCCGGTGCCCAGGTAGCCGAAGGCGAAGAAGAGCCCCAGCACGGACGCGAAGCAGGCCACCGCCGCGAGCGCGGGCCACGCGAAGGGGAGCTTCCGCTCCAGCGCCGTCCGCGCGCACAGGGACAGCGCCAGCGGCAACGTCATGGTGGCGATGACGGGGTGGACGCCCGCGGCGAAGACGCAGAGTCCCAGACTCATGCCCAGCGCCTGCTTCGCGTCGCGCGCGTCGCGCTGGGGCATCAGGTGCAGGCCCACCAGCAGCACCAGCAGCCAGTGCGCGCACAAGGCCTCGTGCGCGAAGGTCATCCGCGACAGCAGCACGGGCGACAGCACCAGCATCCCGCCCACGCACCACTGGTGTTGAGGGGGGGCGCCCATGCGCCGCGCCACCCACGCCGCGGACGCGCCCTGCAGCATGAGGCACAGGCACATCCACGGGCCGATGTACTGGAAGTCCGTGGGCAGCATGAAGGAGAAGGGCCGCAAGAGCAGGCCCACCCACGGAATCGAGTCCGTGTACCCGAGCGAGGTCCCCAGCGGATGGAGGTAGTTGGGGGTGGCCCCCAGCGGCAGGCCGAGCGGCGTCTCGCGGAAGAAGAGCCACCCCAACAGGTGCTGGCTGAAGTCATCCCGGATGAGCCAGCCGATTCGCTGGGGGTCCAACGCGTTCGGCCCGAAGGTCGCCAGGAACGTGAGCAGGCCGACGAGCGCCGCACCCAGCGGGCCCGCCTGGGCCGTTCCCCACCGCACGAGCGACTCCCGGACGCGCCGCAGTCGCTC
This sequence comes from Myxococcus sp. AM011, assembly GCF_013372595.1. NCBI lineage: Bacteria > Pseudomonadati > Myxococcota > Myxococcia > Myxococcales > Myxococcaceae > Myxococcus > Myxococcus sp. AM011. Next base: position 1,913 of record NZ_JABXEM010000452.1, on the reverse strand, counting down.
TCTCTCGGCGCGCGGCGTCGACGGTGTCTCGGTGGGGACGGGGAGGGAGGCGCTCGGGTCCGACATTCGTCGAGTGCTTGAGCACGGGACTTCCCGCCCCGTCAAGGCGGTGGAGCGTGAGGCCCAGGGGCTCGCCCGCGCCGACGCTCCGTCCGGCTCAGAGGCCCGCGAGCCGCGCCAGGACGCGCGCGGTGTCCTTCTCCAGGAAGTCCACCAGCTCTGGCGCGCGCGAATGCCGGATGAGCGGCGCGTTCTGTCCCGCCCACAGCGACAGGATATCCTCGCGCCCCTGTCGGGCCGCCGCCTGTCGCAGGGGTTGGGTGAGCCAGTTCTGCACGGGGTAGGGCGGAATCTCCCGCTCGTGCGGCGTCAGCTCGCGCAGGAAGCGGTTCTTGATGCCGCGCGCGTAGCGACCGGAGAAGACGCGCGTCAGCACCGTGGCGCGCGCGGACTCCTGGCGCAGCGCCTGGCGGTAGGCGTCACTGGCGTTGGACTCCTCGCACGCGAGGAAGGCCGTGCCCACCTGGACGCCCTCCGCGCCCAGGGCCAGGGCCGTGGCCACCGACCTGCCGTCCGCGATTCCCCCGGAGGCGATGACGGGCGTGCGCACCCGGTCCACCAACTGCGGCACCAGCGCCGTCGTCGCGGGGGACTCCTCCGCGGGCCGGAGGAACGAGGCCCGGTGTCCTCCCGCCTCGCTTCCCGAGGCGACGATGAGGTCCACGCCCGCCCGCTCCAGCGCGAGCCCCTCGTCCACGTTCGTCGCCGTCCCCGCCGTGACGATGCCCAAGGCCCGACACGCCTCCAGGATTCGCGCCGAGGGGATGCCGAAGATGAAGCTGAACACCGGCGGCTTGAGCGCCAGCACCGCCTCCACCTGCGCGTCGTAGTCCTGGGAGAAGGCGCTGGGGTACGTGGGGAGCGGCACCCCCAGCTCGTCGTACCAGGGCTTCAGCCGGGCGACGCCCGCCTCGAACTCCTCCGGCGTGGGGCGCACGTCCCGCTCCCCCTCCAACGGGACCCACAGGTTGATGGCGAACGGGCGCGTGGTGAGCCCCCTCAGCTCCCGGACGGTGGTCTCCAGCTGAGCCGCGCTCAGGTGGTGCGCGCCGAACGAGCCGAGCCCACCCGCCTCCGACACCGCCGCCGCCAGTCGCGTCGTCGACATCCCTCCGCCGAACGGCCCCTGTACCAGGGGGAGCCGGGTTCCAAGCATCCGTGCCACACGCGTCTCAGTCCACATGGGAAGGCCCTCGCGTCGTCGTGCCGCGCCTGTCCTAGCGGCGAGCAGCCCGCCTGGCGACCCGATGTCCTGGCGGGCCGGGCCCCTGGATGAACGCGAGGAGAAGCCTCGCTTGTGGCCGCCATCCGCGTCACCCGGCAAGCAGCGCTTGCCCGCGACGGGGGTGGGTGCCAGCGTGCCGCGCCGCTCCATTTCTTCTCCAGGGCCTCACCTCAGGGGAACCGACCATGAATGCACCGGGACCGACGCTCGAAACCGCGCGCCTCATCCTGCGCCCCACGGCGCGGGAGGACTTCGAGGGCTTCGTGGCCCTGATGGCCGACCCCGAGTCCGCGCGCCACATCGGTGGCCTCCAGCCCCGCTCCGTCGTCTGGCGCTCGATGTGCGTCATGGCGGGGGGATGGGCCCTGCATGGGTTCTCCATGTTCTCCGTGCTGGAGCGCTCCACGGGCAGGTGGGTCGGCCGGGTGGGGCCCTGGCAGCCCGAGGGGTGGCCGGGCACGGAGGTCGGCTGGGCCCTGCTGCGGGAGACCTGGGGCAAGGGCTACGCCACCGAGGCCGCCACGGCCGCCATGGACTGGGCCTTCGACAGCCTGGGGTGGACGGACATCATCCACTCCATCGCCCCGGACAACGTCGGCTCCCAGCAGGTTGCCCGCCGCCTGGGCTC
>NZ_JABXEM010000451.1:0-4819 GCF_013372595.1 Myxococcus sp. AM011 | reverse complement strand
GCGTCGAGCTTCCCCTCCGCGCCCTCTTCGAGGCGCCCACCGTCGCCTCCCTCGCCGCTCGCATCCTCTCGGCCTCCCGCGAGGGCTCCACCGCTCAGCCGCCTCCCATCCTCCCTGTCCCTCGCACTGGCCCGCTGCCCCTCTCCTTCGCTCAGCAGCGTCTCTGGTTCATCGACCAGCTCCAGCCCGGCTCCTCCACCTACAACATGCCCTCCTTCGTCCGCCTGGACGGGCATCTCGACATCAACGCGCTCCAGCTCAGCTTCGATGAACTCGTCCGCCGCCACGAAGCGCTCCGCACCACGTTCATCCAGCGTGACGACCAGCCCTTGCAGGTCATCGCGCCGCATGCCGAGCTGCCCGTCACGCGCGTGGACCTCCGAGGCCTCGACGCGGAGAGCACCCGTGTTGAAGTCGAGAACCGACTGAAGGAGGAGTACCAGCGGCCCTTCAACCTCTCCACCGGTCCGCTCATCCGCGCTCAAATCCTGGAGCTGAGCGACACCGAGCACGTGCTCGCGCTCAACATGCACCACGTCGTCTCCGACGGTTGGTCCATGGGCGTGCTCATCCAGGAGGTCGGCGCCCTCTACGACGCCTTCTCCCACGGCAGGCCGTCTCCGCTCGCGCCCCTCTCCATCCAGTACGCCGACTTCTCCGTCTGGCAGCGCGGCTGGCTCCAGGGCCCCGTGCTCGACGCCCAGATTGCCTACTGGCGCAAGCAGCTCGCGGACCTCACGGCCCTGGAGCTGCCCCTCGACAAGCCTCGGCCCGCCGTGCAGACCACCTCGGGCGGACAGGTATTCGTCAGCCTGCCGCTCGCCACAGCCGAAAAGCTCAAGAACCTGTGCCAGCGCGAAGGCGCTACGCCCTTCATGGCGCTGCTCGCCGCGTGGCAACTTCTCCTGTCCCGCTACTCCGGTCAGGACGACATCACGGTCGGCTCGCCCATCGCCGGTCGTCACCGTTCGGAGCTCGAAGGACTCATCGGCTTCTTCGTCAACACGCTCGTGCTGCGCGCGCGCATCGACTCCCGTGCGTCCTTCCCGAGCTTGCTGCGGCAGGTGAAGGAGGCCGCGCTCGGTGCCTACGCGCACCAGGACATTCCCTTCGAGCGACTCGTCGAGGAGCTGCAGCCCGGCCGTGACATGAGTCGCAGCCCGCTGTTCCAGGTCCTCTTCGTCCTCCAGAACACGCCGGCGTCCGCCATCCAGAAGACGGAGCTGACGCTCAGTCCGGTGGAGGTCAGCGGAAACACGTCGAAGTTCGAGCTCCAGCTCAGCCTCGTCGAGACGCCGGACGGCATCTTCGGAGGGATTGGCTACAACTCCGACCTCTTCGAGCGCGCCACCGTCGAGCGCATGGCCCGTCACTTCGAGCTGCTCGTCGAAGCCGTCGCCACCCGCCCCGACGTCCCCGTCGCCGCCCACTCCATCCTCACGGAAGTCGAGCGCCGCAGCGTCCTCGTCGACTGGGCTTTGTCCCCGGTCGTCACCTCGCCTGACTCCACGATCCCCGAGGTCTTCGCACGCGTCGTCGCGCGCTCTCCCGACGCGACGGCCCTCCTCTTCGGTGAGGACGTCCTCACCTATCGCCAGCTCGACGCCCGCTCCAACCAGCTCGCCTGGCACCTGCGCGCGCTGGGCGTCTCCACCGACTCCCGCGTCGCGTTCTCGCTGGAGCGCTCCTTCGACCTCGTCGTCGCGCTCCTCGCCATCCTCAAGGCTGGCGGCGCCTACGTCCCTCTCGACGCCAGCTACCCCCGCGAGCGCCTCTCCAACATGATGGAGGACGCCCAGCCGCTGCTCATCCTCACCTCGCGAGCCCTCGCGCCGAAGCTCCCGACGGAGGGCCGCACCACCCTCGTCCTCGACGACGTCGACTTCTCGTCTCAGCCCACGGGGGCGCTGCCGCCAGCGGCCCTGCCCCTGTCCCTGGCCTACGTCGACTTCACGTCCGGCTCGACGGGCCGGCCCAAGGGTGTCGGCACTCCGCACTCCGGCGTCCTTCGCACGCTCGTCGGCCCCGACTACACGCGGTTCGGTCCTCAGCAGACGCACCTGCTGCTCGCGCCCATCTCCTTCGACGCCGCGACGTTCGAGATCTGGGGCGCGCTGCTTCATGGCGCGCGGCTCGTCGTCCCGCCGCCGCACTCGCTGTCGCTCGAGGAGATCTGGCAGGCCGTGTCCCTTCACGGCGTCACCACGCTCTGGGCCACCATTGGTCTCTTCACCCAGCTCGCGGACTCCGGGCTTCCGGGCTTGAGTGCGCTGCAGCACGTCCTCACGGGCGGCGACGTCGTCTCGCCGCTCCACGTCCGCAAGGCCCTGAGCACGTGGCGAGTGCCCGTCACCAACGCCTATGGCCCGACGGAATCCACGGTCTTCGCCACGACCTTCACGGTCACCCGGTCCGAGGACGTTGGGACGACGCTGCCCATCGGTCGCCCCATCCACGGCACGCAGCTCTTCGTCCTCGACGCCACGCTCCAGCCCGTTCCCCCTGGCGTGACGGGCGAGTTGTTCATCGGTGGTGAGGGCCTCGCGCGCGGCTACCTCCTCCGCCCCGACCTCACCGCGGAGCGCTTCATTCCCCACCCGTTCAGCGCCACGCCCGGAGCACGCCTCTACCGCACCGGCGACCTGGTCCGCTGGCGCGACGACGGCGCGCTCGACTTCCTCGGTCGCTCCGATGCCCAGGTGAAGCTGCGCGGCTTCCGCATCGAGCTCGCCGAAATCGAGGCGGCGCTGCGCTCGCACCCGTCCGTCACCGGGGCGATCGCCCTGCTGCGCGAGGACTCGCCGGGAGACAAGCGCCTCGCCGCGTACTTCACGTCTTCGGCCCCCATCGACTCGGCCGACTTGCGCTCGTTCCTCAAGCTCAAGCTGCCCGAGTTCATGCTGCCGTCGTTCCTGCTCCACCTGGACGCGTTCCCGCTCACCACGAACGCGAAGCTCGACAGGAAGGCCCTCCCGGCTCCCGACACCTTCGCGTCCTCGAAGTCCTTCCTCGCGCCTCGCAATCCCACCGAGGAGCTGCTCGCCTCCATCTGGGCCGACGTCCTCCGTCTCGACAAGGTCAGCGTCTCCGACGACTTCTTCGAACTGGGCGGCCACTCGCTGCTCGCCACGCAGGTGGTGTCGCGCATCCGGAGGGCGTTCGAGGTGGAGCTGCCCTTGCGCGCGCTCTTCGAGGCGCCGTCCGTGGCGGAGCTGGCCACGCGCATCGCCGCCGCTCGGCAGGAGCACTCGAGGCAGGCGCCTCCGCTGGTGCCCACGCCGCGCACAGGAGAGCTGCCGCTGTCCTTCGCGCAGCAGCGGCTCTGGCTCGTGGATCAGCTCGAGCCTGGCACCTCCGCGTACAACATCCCCTCGGCGCTGCGGCTGCGGGGGACGCTCCACCTTTCCGCGCTGGAGCAGTCCTTCACCGCGCTGCTCGAACGCCACGAATCGCTGCGCACCACGTTCCTCGCCCGGGATGGCGAGCCCGTGCAGCACATCCATCCGGCCGAGCGGTTCTCACTGCCCATCGTGGAGCTGGGCATGCTCTCCGCGGAGGAACGCGAGGAGCACGCGCGGAGGCTCGCGGCCGAGGAGGCCCAGCGGCCGTTCAACCTCGCCCGAGGGCCCGTGTTCAGGGCGATGCTGCTTCGCCTGGCGCCCGAGGACCACGTGCTGCTGGTCACCATGCACCACGCCGTCTCGGACGGGTGGTCCATGGGCGTGCTCATCCAGGAGCTGGCGTCGCTGTATGAAGCCTTCGCCTCGGGCGGAGACGCTCGACTGCCCGCGCTCCCCATCCAGTACGCGGACTTCGCGGCCTGGCAGCGTTCCTGGTTGAAGGGCGACGTGTTGGAGCAACAGCTCGGGTACTGGCGTCGTCAGCTCGGCGCGCTTCCTCCGCTGCTGGAGCTGCCCACGGACAAGCCCCGTCCTCCTGTTCGCAATCCTCGCGGAGCCTCTCAGCCCGTGCGGGTGTCGAAGGAGCTGACGGAGCGCCTGATGACGCTCTGCCGCCAGGAAGGGGCCACGCCGTTCATGGCGCTGCTCGCCGTGTGGCAGGTGTTGCTCGCGCGCTACTCGGGCCAGGACGACATCACCGTCGGTTCGCCCATCGCCGGCCGCACCCGGACGGAGACCGAGGGACTCATCGGCTTCTTCGTGAACACGCTCGTGCTGCGCACGCAGGTCCGCCCCGGCCTGCGCTTCCGCGAGCTGCTGGCGCAGGTCCGCGCCACCACGTTGGGCGCCTATGAGCACCAGGACGTCCCCTTCGAGAAGCTGGTCGAGGAGCTGAAGCCCCAGCGCAGCCTGAGCCACACGCCGCTGTTCCAGGTGATGCTGTCGCTGCAGAACCTCCCGGTGGCGAACCGCACCGTGGAGAGCACGTCCGACGACAGCGCGCCGCTGCACCTGGAGTCGTTCGCGCAGGAGCTTCAGGTCACGAAGTTCGACCTGACGCTGACCCTCTCACAGACGCCGGAAGGACTGGCTGGCGGGCTCAGCTACCGCGTGGACCTCTTCGAGGAGGCCACCATCGCCCGCTGGGTGGAACATCTGAACACCCTGCTGGAAGCGGCCATCACCGCCCCCGATACCCTCGTGGGTGAGTTGCCGATGCTGCCGGCGGAGGAGCGCCGTCAGGTGCTCGTCGAGTGGAACAACACCCGCCGCGAGCTGCCCTGGACTGGCGCCTTCCACGAGCGCTTCGAGGCACAGGCCGCCCTCACGCCCGACGCCCTCGCCGTCCTCGACGACTCCTCCTCTCTCTCCTTCCTCCAGCTCAATCAGCGCTCAAACCAGCTCGCCCACCTGCTGCG
>NZ_JABXEM010000450.1:0-4830 GCF_013372595.1 Myxococcus sp. AM011 | reverse complement strand
TGCTCGACACCGACTCCGCCAATCAGTAGGCCGCTCCCATCTCCGAGCGCGCTCGCTCACGCTCGCGCTCGGTGATGCCCATCAACCAGGCGGATTGCTCGTCCATCAACCAGCTCGCCTCGCAACAGTCGTGAGCGCGGCCCGGGAGTTCGTCGGTGGACCCTGGCTGGGTGTTGAACCGCCAGGTGGGGAGCGCTGGAGCTACCGGGGATCTTCGGGTTCCAGCTCGCGCTCCTCGCGCGGTGGCTCGCGGGAAGGGGCCTTGCGGGACGGCGCGGCGACACCTTCTCCCAGTGGCGTGGGCTGGCACTCGCACACCGTGCGACGTGAGGACGTCTCAGTGACGAAGGCGCACGCCGTGGGGCACTCGGGCTGACTGCCTTCCTCGAAGAGCGCCAGGGTGAAGCCTCGCGCTTGAACGAGCGCCGCGTGGCACACGGGCAGGGCTTGTGCGAGCGACGGCCAGGGCAGGCGGTGCTGAGTCGTGAGGCCTCGACTGGTGGCCGGGAAGCTCAGGCCGATTCCGCACCCGGACTCCAACCGCTGACCGTCCGGGCCTACTGGTTCAAGGTGCAGGCGCCCGCCTTCAGGCAGATCTCGGAACACCGCACCCACCACGGAGATGCCGCCCTCGGGCTCCTTGCGCACGTGCAGGCCGTAGCAGGCCTCTTCGCTGAAGACGCCGTGTGCATCGGTGCACTGCTGTCGCTTCACGACGGGGCTCGGAGTCGCCGAGCGTGGCGGCTCCGACGAGGACTGCGGAGGAGTCGAGGAGTCACCTGGAGACTGCGCCGAGGGGCCCGCAGGCGCCGTGGGCAGTGCTGGTGGCTGTGACGAAGGTGAAGCGATGCCAGAAGCCTTCGGTGCAGTGCCGGCAGTCGTAGCAGGGGATGTCGTGGAGCGTGACGGAGGCGAGGCAATACTCCCCGAAAGCACTGGTGCGGCACCCACTGTCGCCGCAGGACGCGTCAAGGATGCACTCGCCCCCATTCCTCCTGGGCCTTCTGTCTCCGTGGACCGTGGTGAAGCGGCAGCCGCATCGGGTCCCTCCGCCCTCCCCGCCCGTAGCGATGACACCGAGCCCACTTCAGTCGCATCCGCTGCACGGACTCGCGGACGCCGCAGCACCAGCACCCCGCCCTTCGCATCCAGCGTCGCGGTGAAGCGTCCCCACACGTCCGGCCCCAACCGACCCAGGCTGCTCGGCGAGTCCCATCGTCCCGCGGCCTCCACCACGAGAGGCCGCGCGCCCACGCCCTCCGCCACGTCCATCGAATCCACCGCGAAGGTGCGCGGTGGCAGATGCGCTGCCGTCTCCAACGGCTGGAGCCCCTGCGCCTCTGCGGGCGCCACCGCGATGCGCGAGAAGGGCTCTCTCGTGGCGAGGACAAAGGGGCCGGTGAGCTCCGCCTCTCCTTGAGTCACCCGCACCGCCAACAGCGGCCAGTCACCCACTGGCTCGCGGCTCAACTCCACGCGGTGCACCTCCCGCGCGGCATCCGGAGCCGCCACCTCCGCCGTCGGCTGCGCCTCACGCGAACGCGACGCGGTGAACGTCACCTCTCGCCGCAGCGGGTCCACCGTGAGCGCATACGGCTCCAGCACGTCCGAGCCCAGCGTGACCGAGCAGGGCTTCTCCCCGGACAGCCCCGCGGTGCGCAGCGGCACCGTAGCTCCTCCCACCGTGAGCACAGGCAACGCCACCACTGGCCAGGCCCGGAAGCCTCCCGCGATTTCGGGCGCGCGCACGGTGCCTTCGGGTGCGGGCGCGCCTCCGTCGAAGCACGCCTGGGACACCATCGACAGGGGCCGCGCCACATCCAGCACCACAGGGACGACGCGCGCCCCCAGCTTCCCCGCGACGGTGAGGCGCAGCGCCGGCGAGGCCAGCAGCGGCAGCGTCCGCCCTGTCAGTCCTTCGGAACGTGAAGGGCCGGACGCCACCTCTCGGTGACACCCGGCCCCCACCACACTCAAACCCACCCAGAGCAGGAACGCGCCGCGCACGGCGCACAGGTTACTGCTTCTTCTGCTTGGTGAAGTCATCCACGCGAGTGTCGTCCGGCACATCCATCTTGAAGCTGTCCGCGGAGATGCCCACGTTCGTCTTCAGGTCCAGGAAGGAGATGGCGTTCTCGCTGCCGTCCGGATCCACCACCGTGCTCTTCAGCACCTGCGCCGTCGCGGGGTCCACCTCCAGCCTCACCTGCTTGAAGCGGGGCTCCACCTTCAGCGGATCCAGCACCAGCAACGTGCCCTTGCAGTCCTTGCAGGCCCCCTTGCTGATGGCGAACTCATCCGCGAGCTTCCCCTGTCCGAAGAGGAACGTCACCGAGGCGGAGAGCTGGCTGGTGTCCATGCTCGCCACCGTGAGCGACTGGGCCGGCGGGTCGTACATGTACACTTTGTTGCCGGCCAGGACGAAGGTGCGCACGGAGGGCTTCTGGTACTCCCACCGCATCAGCCCGGGCTTCTTGTAGGTGACGACCCCCTCGGACGTCTGCGTGCGCTTGAAGGTCTTGTACTTGTAGTCCTGTCGGAAGCCCGCCTTGAAGTCGCCGGTCTTCTCGTAGAAGGCCTGCATCCGGTCCACCAGGGTCTTCACCTCGGGCGTCATCGGCGGAGCCGTCTTCACCACGGGCTTCGCATCCGAAGCGCTCGCCTGGGGCGCCGCGACAGCCGTCTTGCCCGACTCGACGGCGGGGGGCTTCGCGGTGGGAGCGGGAGTCACCGGATTCACGCCCTGCGCGGCGGGAGCCTTCGTCGCGCCCGTGGGAGGCGTCACCAGGGGCTTTCCAGCACCGGCCGGAGCGCCCTGGGCCACCAGGACGGGCTGCGCGGGGACGGCCTGCGCGGCGGGCACGGCTTGCGAGGACAGGAGCGTGGCGAGCAGGGTTTCCAGGAACATGGCGTGCGTCTCCAGGGGGCCAGGTAGGCCCACGGCGTCCATCTAACCCATCCCGACGCCCCCCGGGGGGCCGGCATTCACGGCTGCTTCTTGAACAGCCGCTTCCTCTGTTTGATGGCCAGCACGTAGAAGCGCTCACGCAGCGCCTGCGCCTCTTCCGGCGGCAGGTCTCCGGACCCTCCCGCCAGGTGCTCATCCCGCCAGGCAATCGCCCGGCTGACGCAGGCCGAGGCGGCGGCGGAGATGTTGAGGCTCTGGCTGAAGCCTCGCATCGGAATCCAGAACGTCCCGTCCACGGCGTTGAGCACGTCGTCGCTCACCCCGTAGCGCTCGTTGCCGAGGACGATGGCCACCTTCTCGTCGAAGCGCAGCGTGTACAGGCTCGTCGCGCCGTCGCGGATGGCCGAGGCATACAGCTTGAAACCCCGCGACTTCAGGTGCTCCCGACACTCGGCGAAGGACTTGTAGAGCTTCACGTCCAGCCACTTGTCGCAGCCCTGAGCCACCCTCGAGTTCGGCAGGAAGGGTGCCTCCGGGTTGATGACGACGTGGACTTCCTGGACCCCCATGGACTCGCAGGTGCGAAGCACCGCGGCCATGTTGAAGCTGTCCTCCAGCCGGTCCAGGACCACCACGAAGTTGCGCGTACGCTGGCTGACGACGCGGTCGATCTTCTCCTTGCGCACATCGAGAAGGAACTGCTCCGGATCCAACTTGTCCTTCTCGACGCGCTCGTACCGAGGACCGCCGCCAGCCATCGTCTCAGCCCCTTCCGCCTGACTTGCGCGACGCGGGCTTCTTCGCGGCCGTGGACCGCTTCGGCGCGGTGCCCTTCTTCGCCAGGACCTTCGCCGGAGCCTTCTTCGCGGCAGCGGCCTTCTTCGCCGGAGCCTTCTTCGCGGCAGCGGCCTTCTTCGTCGCGGCGCCCTTCTTCACGCCCACCGACTTCTTCGCCACGGCGGCCTTCTTCGCGGGGGCCTTCTTCGCGGCCACTGACTTCTTCGCCACGGCGGCCTTCTTCGCCGGAGCCTTCGTCGCCGCCTTCGCCACCGCGGCCTGCTTCACCAGAGTCGTCTTCACATGAGCTCCCTTCGCACTGCCTTGCTTCGTGGGAGCACTCTTCACAGCAGCGCCCTTCGCCCGCCCCAGCTTCGCGGCGGTCGCCTTCACCACGGCGGCGGCGCCCTCGGAGAGGGCCTCGCGCACCTTGGCGATCGCGGCCTTGGCCACGGACTTCTTGCTCGCGCCCTTTGCTCGGGGCGGAGCCTCGACGTGCAGCTTCTCGGTGCGACCGGTGAACAGCACCTCCGCCACCGAGTCCATCAGCGCCGGCATGCCCTCGCCCGTCACGCAGGACACCGGATACACGCGGATGCCGCGCTCACGCAGCGCCTCGCGGAAGGTGTCCAGACGGGCCTGCGCGTCCGGCAGGTCCAGCTTGTTGGCGGCGACCACCTGCGGCCGGCTCGCCAGCTCCGTGCTGTACTTCGCCAGCTCGCGGTTGAGCACGTCGAAGTCGTGCAGCGGCTCGCGGCCCTCGCCCTCCGCCCCCATGTCGATGAGGTGGATCAGCACCTTGCAGCGCTCGACGTGGCGCAGGAACTGGTGCCCCAGGCCCACGCCCTCGCTGGCGCCCTCGATGATGCCGGGGATGTCCGCCATCACGAAGGACAGGTCGTCCTTGTACTGGACCATGCCCAGGTTGGGGACCAGCGTGGTGAAGGGGTAGTCGGCGATCTTCGGCCGGGCCCGGCTCACCCGCGAGATGAACGTGCTCTTGCCCGCGTTGGGGAAGCCCAGGAGGCCCACGTCCGCCAGCAGCTTCAGCTCCAGCCGCAGCGTGACTTCATCGCCCTTCGTCCCATCCTGGGCGAAGCGCGGCGTCTGCCGCGTCGAGGTCGCGAAGTTCATGTTGCCCAGCC
>NZ_JABXEM010000044.1:0-50931 GCF_013372595.1 Myxococcus sp. AM011 | reverse complement strand
CGCCCCCACCGGCCCCGTGCGGGTCTGCGTGCTGAAGTTCCGGAACCTGAGTGGAGACACCTCGCTCACGCCTTTGGAGTGGGCCCTGTCCGAAGCGGTGGTCACCGACGTAGGCGCCCAACCCGGGATGCGGCTCATCGAGCGCGGACAGTTGGACCTCCCGCTGGAGGAACAGGACTTCACGCAGGGCGCGCGGGTGGACCCGGAGACGCGGGCCCGTCTCGGTCGCATCGTGGGTGCCGAGGTGGTGGTGCTCGGCAGCTTCCAGCAAGCGGGCGACATGCTGCGCATCGCCGCGAGGTTCGTGCACGTGGAGACCGGCGAGGTGCTCGACACGGCGCGCGTGGAAGGGCCCGCGAGCAACTCCTTCGCGGTCCAGGATGCGCTCACCGCCGAGGTGCGCGCGCTGCTGCCCCGCCTGCCCGAGAGGCTGAGACCTTGATGGCCCCCCGCTGGCTGCTGCTCCTCCTCGCGTGCTCCCACGTGGCGCTCGCGGCGGAACCCGCGAAGCCGCCACCGGGGCCCGCCGCGGTGATGCCGTTCCGCAACCTCAACACGGACACCTCGCTGGACTGGCTCGCGCGCGGCATGACGGAGACGCTCATCTCCGACCTGCGCGCCAGCGGTCGCATCCAGTTGGTGGAGCGCGAGCAGCTCGACGCCGCCCTCGCGGAGCTGGACCTCCACGAGCGACAGCAATCCACGGAGTCGACGGCGGTCCGCGTGGGCCGTCTGGTGGGCGCTCGCACCGTCGTATTGGGCAGCATCCAGCGCGCGGAGCAACAGGTGCGCATCAACGCGCGCTTCATCGACGTGGAGACCGGCGTCGTGCTCGACACGGCGAAAGTCACCGGTCCCATGGACCGCATCTTCTCGTTGCAAGATCAGGTGGCGAGCCGGCTGCTCGGCACGCCCGTGAAGCCACGCGTGAAGCGTCCCTCGGGGCGCGAAGCGGTGCTCGCCCTGGAGACCTATGGACGGGCGCTCGCCGCCCCCACCGAGGACGAGCGCGCCTGGCTCCTGCGCGCGACGCTGGCGGGCTCCCCGGGCTTCGAGTACGCCCGTGAGGAGCTCTCCCGCCTGGAAAGGCGGCTCGCCGAGCACGCCCTGCGCGCCACACCCGCGCGCGAGGCCGGCGACGCGGAGCTGCGGGCCACGATGCAGGACCCCAAGCGCCCCTCCGAGGAGCGCGCCTCGGCCGCACTGCGACTGCTGGACGCGAACTACGTCCGGGGGCGCTGGCGCACGCTGGTCCAGGACACCGAGCGGGTCCTCCCGATGGGACTTCCCCTGTATCAACTTCGCCTCCCAGCCGAGACGGCCTCGTGGTTTCGTTTCATCGCGCTCGGCAAGCTCGGGCAATGGGAAGCCGAGCGGGACGCCGGAGACACCTTCCTGCGGACCTATCCCCAGAGCCTGCTGGCCGACGCCGTCGACGCCATGATGCGGGCCTCCGCCCTGGACCGCGCCGCCGACGAGCAATCCGCCAAGGCGATGAACGACAGGCTCGCGACGGAGGAGCTCCAGTTCGCCCAGCGCATCGAGGAGTTGGAGCGGCAGGCAAAACCCACCGGCTCGGTGCGGATGGAGCGCGACTACAACCGCTGCTCCGAGCCCGCCATCCATCACGCCTTTGCCCAGTCCCTGCTCGCCTGCCGCGCCTACTACGAGGCCTGGGGAAGCGGTGCCTCCGCCGTCGAGAAGTCCTACGCCCGGAACGCGCGCGAATCGGAGATCGTCGCCCTCGTCCGCCTGCGCCTCTACAACGAAGCCCGAGAGCGACTCACCGCCTACCAGGCCGTCGACCCCGAGGGTGAGAAGGCCAGCGTCGCGCGCGTCCTCGTCGTCAACATCCGCGCCAGCGACGAGTAATGAAGGCGCGGCACCTGTCCCGCGTGCCGCGCCTCCAGCATCCTCGCTACGGGGCGATCTTCGTCAGGAAGGAGTCGGGGGCACCCTGCAGGGTGTTGCCCTCGAAGTTCCCGTCCAGGTAACCGCCGACGTACATGTTGTCGTCCTGGTCCACCACGACACCCATGCTGCGCACGTCCTTCTCCACGCCATTGAGCACCGCGGTGGGCTGCTGCTTGATCCACTGGAGCGCGCCGGAGTAGTTCACCTTCGCCACGTAGTTGTGGACCATGCCGCCCGAGGTGTCGGACGTCAGCGTCACGTCCGCCACCGCGCCGCCCGTCACGTAGATTCCGTCGTCATGGGCGAAGATGCCCATGCCCCACGAGCCCGAGCCCGAGTCCAGCTCCCACACCCACTGCTTGACGCCCGCCGGGTTGAACCGCGCGATGAAGACGTCGATGGCGGGAGTCACGTTGGGCACGCCATCCATGCCGCCGCCGCTGTAGCCCGTCAGGTACACGTTGCCGCTCGCATCCAGCGTGGAGCCGTAGAGCCACACGGCCGTGGCGGGAGCGCCCGCCAGCCGCGTCCACTGCTTCACGCCATCCGCGTCGTACTTGGTGATGAACGCATCCTGCGGGCCCGTGAGCGTCTGGCCATCCAGGTTGCCGTCCGTCCAGCCGGAGACGTAGACGTTGCCGGAGGTGTCGGCGGAGGCCCGCCGCGCGTGGGTCGTCTTCCCCGCCACGCCCAACAGTCGCGTCCACTGCTTCACGCCCGTGGCGTTGTACTTGGTGACGAATGCATCGTAGTTGCCGGTGCGCACGTTGCCGTCCAGGTTGCCGTTGGTGGAGCCCACCAGGAAGGCGTTGTCCGACGAGTCGATGGACACGCCGTAGCCCTCCGTCTGCGCCCCTGCCAGGCCAATCTGCCGCGTCCAGCCGAACACGCCGGTGTAGCGGTACCGGGTGATGAACGCATCACGCCCCCCGCTGCTGGTGGCGCCAGGCAGCGCGCCATCCGTGAAGCCCGCGACATAGATCTCCTCGAACGTCCGGTTGCGCGCGACGCCGTAGCCCAGGGTGACGGTGCCCGCCGCGCCGAGCTGCTTGTGGAAGTTGATGTTGCCGTTCCAGTCGCGCGCCGTGAGGAAGCCGTCCATCAATCCAGCCATGGGCTGGCCCTCCACGCCCACCGTCGTCATGCCCGTGGAGTAGGTGCGGCCGGCCGGGTCGCCCGCCAGGTCATGGATGCGCGTGAAGCCACCCGGAGCGCCGGACGTCTTCGTCCACACGTCCGCCACCGTGGGGAACGCGTCACACTGGTACAGCTCCAGCCGGCCAATGGACAGGACGACGATGCCCGCGCGGGAGTCGTTGTCGTCCGACACATTCAGCCGATACTTCTTGTACGTCCCGGGGTGGGCCACGTCGTACTCGCGCCGCTCATTCGTCCATCCCATCACGTTCATGCGCGTGTCCACCACCACCCACGTGCTGCCGTTGGAGCCCTCCAGCGTCCAGTTCTTCGGGGCACGCGTGGTGATGGAGCCGTTGGAGTAGGAGATGGCGTAGCGGCGCACCGTCTTCATCGCGCCCCCGCCGAACTCGTAGCCCAGCCACGCGGGCGTCACGTTGGCCGTGGAGAGCCAGAAGGTGGTGGCGTTGTCGAACGCCTTCCAGGGCTCGTAGGCGGCTGGATTCGAGCCGTACACGCCCGAGCTGGTGACGAAGCCCGACGGCGCGTTGTTGCTGGTCATCACCGGCACCAGGCTGACGCAGTTGGAGATCCGCTGCTCCTGACTCCCCGGCGCCTCCGTCTGGCCGTCGTCGCCCGGCTCCCCACCCTGGCAGCCCACGAGCGCCAGCGCGCTCGCCAGGAACATCCCTCGTACCGCGTTCAAGAATCTCATGGTGTCTCCTCCTCGCGCCGCGAGCGCGGAAGTGCGCGCGGCCTTCCGGCGGCCCCGTGACTCCAGGCCCCCGGTGGACACGGAGATACAGAGCCCGGGGCGACCTCCGGCGAGGGATGTGACGAAACCGCCCTGGCGAGGGACGAAACCGCCCCACCCGGGGCTGAGACCTGAATCACGGTTCATATTTCCCGACGCATTGCAAGCCGACCTGTTTTGCACGCGCTGCGTCGAAAGAATCGGTCTTGCTCGCGACGAACCAAACCCATTGAATCGTGCCCATGAAATTCCTGCGTGAGCTGCGCTCGGTCCTGAACCTGACGGTGCTGGTGGCCGGGCTCGGCTACTTCGTCGACCTCTTCGACATCACGCTGTTCGGCGTGGTGCGTGCCGCGTCGCTCCGGGACATCGGCATCACCAGTCCGGAGGAGGTGCTGTCCAAGGGCATCCTCATCTACAACTGCCAGATGGTGGGGATGATGGTGGGCGGCCTCTTGTGGGGCGTGCTCGCCGACAAGCGCGGCCGGCTGTCGGTGATGTTCGGCTCCATCCTGCTCTACTCGTTCGCCAACCTGGCCAACGCGTTCGCCTGGGACGTGACGAGCTACGCGGTGTTCCGCTTCCTGGGCGGCGTGGGCCTGGCGGGCGAGCTGGGCGCGGCAATCACCCTGGTCGCCGAGTCGCTCCCCAAGGAGAAGCGCGGCCTGGGCACCACCATCGTCGCGACGCTCGGCATGCTGGGAATCGTGGCGGCGGCCTTCGTGGGTCAGCACCTGCACTGGAAGACGGCCTACTTCACCGGCGGCATCATGGGCCTGGCGCTGCTGTTCGCCCGCTTCAAGGTGTCCGAGTCGGAGCTCTTCAAGAAGAAGACGGACCCGTCGCGCGCCAACCCCTTCCTGCTGCTCCAGGGGGGCCGGTTCCTCAAGTACATCTGCTGCATCCTGATTGGCGTCCCCATCTACTTCACCACCGGCATCCTCTTCACCTTCGCGCCGGAGCTGACCGCGGGCCTCAACGTGCAGGGCACGGTGACGGCGGGCAACGCCATCCTCTATGGCTCCATCGGCCTGACGATTGGCGACCTGCTCGCGGGCCTGTTCAGCCAGTGGCTCAAGAGCCGCAAGCGCGCGGTGGCGCTGAACCTGGTGGGCGGGTTCCTGCTGATGCTCGTCTACGGGCTCGTCCCCGGGCTCACCAGCACCACGGTGTACATCCTGAGCTTCTTCATCGGCATCATGGTGGGCTACTGGGCGGTGCTGGTGACGATGGCGGCCGAGCAGTTCGGCACCAACATCCGCGGCACGGTGGCGACGACGGTGCCCAACTTCGTGCGAGGCTCCGCCGCCATCGCCGCCAGCGGCTTCGCCCTCCTCAAGGGCTACATCTCCGTGCCCATGGCGGCCATCACCGTGGGCAGCATCTGCTTCGGCCTCGCGCTGCTCGCGCTCACGCGAATCGAGGAGACCTTCCACCGCGACCTCGACTTCGAGGAGACCGCTCCGGACACGGCCACCGAGGCCAGCGCGCGCTCCCAGCCCTCCTGACGTGTCCGGCCCTCAGCCCTTGCGAGCGCGCACCCGCATGGGCATGCCCCGCTTGGGCACGAAGGTCAGCCGCGTCTGCCACTCCACGGGGTTCTTCCCCAGGTACTCCACGTCGCACTGCTGGAGCAGCGTGGCCAGCGTCTGCACCGTGTCCACCTGGGACATGTGCTGGCCCACGCAGATGCGCTGGCCCGCACCGAAGGGCACGTAGGCGCACTTGTGCATGCCCGACAGGCGCTCCGGCAGGAAGCGGTCCGGGTCGAACGTGTCGGCGTCCTTCCAGTGGTCCGGGTGCCGGTGGATGGCGTACGGGCACATGAGGAGGTTGGTGCCCTTGGGCAGGAGCACACCGCCCACCTCCACGTCGTCCGCCGTCTCCCGGAGGATGGTCCACGCGGGAGGGCTCAGCCGGTTGATCTCCTGCACGACGCGGTTCGTGTACGGCAGCTTCGCCACGTCCTCGTACCTGGGTGGCGCGTTGCCACAGACGGCGCTCACCTCCTCGCGGATGGCGCGCGTCACCTCCGGGTGCTGCGTGCACGCGTGCACGGCCCACGTCAGGGAGGTGGCGATCATCTCGAAGCTGGCGCCGAAGAGGTTCACGATTTCGTCGCGCACCTGCGTGTCCTCCATCGGCTCGCCCGTGTCCCGGGCCCTCGCCTCCACCAGCGCGGACAGGAGCGTGATGTCCCCGTCCTGCGTCCCGCGCTCGCGCCGCTGTCCCAGCCGCGCGTAGATCCACCCGTTGACGAGCCAGAGCGCCATGCCGATCCGGTCGATGTTCGGGTCCAACCGGGGCAGCACCTTGTAGTACAGCGTGCCCCAGGGTCCGCGACGACGACCGAACACGTCGATGGCGTCCATGATGCCCGCGAAGAACTCCTCGCGGGGGACCTCGTCGAAGCACGTGCGCCACATCACCGCGAACATCAGGCGGGCGGCCTCCGTGTACATGTCGAAGGACTCGCCCTTGGCGCCCAGGGCCGTCCACCGTTGCAGCACCTTGGCCAGCTCTTCACTGAAGATGCCCGACCACTGCCGGACCTTCTCCTTGTGAAACATCGGCTGAACCATGTGTCGCTGCCGCTTCCACAGCTCCCCCTGGCTCACGGTGAGCCCGTTGCCGTTGAAGGGATTGACGATGCGCGGCTTGGGGAAGGCCTGGGGCTCGTCGATGAGCACCCGCTTCACGTCCACCGGGTTTCGCAGGAAGGCAATCGGGTAGCCGTAGACGCGAACCAGGGACACGTCGCCGTATTCGGCGTGGAGCTTGTTGGCCAGGGCCAGCGGCTCCTGGAGCATGGGAAAGAAGCTTCCCAGCACGGGCAATCCCCGAGGGCCGGCCTTGCGGCGCGCGGAGGGAGAGGGAACAGAGGTGTCCATACCCCGATTTGTTCCGGTCGCCTTGCCACCGTCAAGCCCGGGCAGTGACTTGAAACCGACGTCCCGCCACGGGCCAGTTGCGCCGGGAGGGGGAAGCGCCCTATCCCCTTCCCCAAGCCATGGCCTCCACCGACCCAAGACCCATCCAGAAGGTGCTGTGCGCCAACCGCGGTGAGATCGCCATCCGCGTGTTTCGCGCCTGCAACGAGCTTGGAATCCGCACCGTCGCCATCTACAGCGACGAGGACCGGACGCACGAGCACCGTCACAAGGCCGATGAGGCCTACCGCGTGGGCCATGGCAAGCGCCCCGTGGAAGCCTACCTGGGCATCGACGAAATCCTCGACGTGGCGGAGCGGGCCGGCGTGGACGCCATCCACCCCGGCTACGGCTTCCTGTCGGAGAACGCGGACTTCGCCGAGGCGTGCGAGCGCCGGGGCATCCGCTTCATCGGCCCCCGCTCCGCCGTCGTGCGGACCATGGGCGACAAGGTGGCCGCCAAGGCGCTGGCGAAGCAGGTGGGCGTGCCCACCGTGCCGGGGACCACGCTGGAGGGCGATGACGTCCAGGTGCTGAAGCGCGCGCGGGAGTTCTTCGCGGAGCACGGCGGCCCGGTGCTCGTGAAGGCGGCCCACGGCGGCGGCGGACGCGGCATGCGCGTGGTGCGCGAGGAGAAGGAGCTGGCGGCGGCGCTCGACTCGGCGCGCTCGGAGGCGAAGAGCGCCTTCGGCTCCTCGGCCGTGTTCCTGGAGAAGTTCCTGGAGCGGGTGCGACACATCGAGGTGCAGCTGCTGGGAGACCTGCACGGGCAGCTCGTCCACCTGCACGAGCGCGACTGCTCGGTGCAGCGCCGGCACCAGAAGGTCATCGAAATCGCCCCCGCGCCCAACCTGGCCCCGGCGCTCAAGCGCGCCATCTGCGACGCGGCGGTGCGGCTGGCGAAGGAGGCGGGCTACAGCAGCGCCGGCACGGCGGAGTTCCTCGTCGCCGACGACCACTTCTACTTCATCGAGTGCAACGCGCGGCTCCAGGTGGAGCACACCGTCACCGAGCAGGTGACGGGCGTGGACCTGGTGCAGAGCCAGATTCGCATCGCGGAGGGCCACGCGCTCGGCTCGCCCGAGGTGGGCATCCCCTCGCAGGAGTCCATCCAGCCGCGCGGCTTCGCGGTGCAGTTGCGCGTCACCACCGAGGACCCGTCCAACAACTTCATGCCGGACGCAGGCGTCATCACCGCCTGGCGCGCGGCCACCGGCTTCGGCATCCGGCTGGACGGCTCCAACGGCTACACCAACGCGCACATCTCCCCGTTCTACGACTCCATGCTGGTCAAGGTCATCGCCTATGCGCCCACGTTCCAGGGCGCGGTGATGAAGGGACAGCGCGCCCTGCGGGAGTTCCGCATCCGAGGCGTGAAGACGAACCTCCCCTTCCTGGAGAACGTGCTGCACCACCCCGCGTTCCAGGCCGGAGAGACCTACACGCGCTTCATCGACGAGACGCCGGAGCTGTTCCACCTGGTGCCCCGGAGAGACCGCGCCAGCAAGCTGCTCACCTATCTGGCCGAGGTCATCGTCAACGGCCATCCCACCATCAAGAGCCACCAGCGGCTCAAGCCCACCCAGTTCATGGAGCCGCGCCTGCCGGTGGCGCCTCCCGGCCCCCCGCCCCGAGGCACCGCGCAAATCCTGGCGGAGAAGGGCCCTCGTGGGCTGGCCGAGTGGGTGCTCGCGCAGAAGCGCGTGCTCTTGACGGACACGACGATGCGGGACGCGCACCAGTCGCTGCTGGCGACGCGCATGCGCACCCGGGACGTGCTGCGGGTGGCTCCGGCCACGGCGCACCTGGCGTCGGACCTGTTCAGCCTGGAGAGCTGGGGCGGCGCGACGTTCGACACCGCGTACCGCTTCCTCAACGAGGACCCGTGGGCGCGGCTGCGCGCGCTGAAGGCCGCGGCGCCCAACCTGCTGCTCCAGATGCTGCTGCGTGGCGCCAACGCCGTGGGCTACACCAGCTATCCGAACAACGTGGTGGAGGCATTCATCGACGAGGCGGCCGAGGCGGGAGTGGACGTCTTCCGCATCTTCGACAGCCTCAACGACCTGGGCAGCATGGAGGTCTCCATCCGCCGAGTGCTCAAGACGGGCAAGGTGGCGGAGGTGGCCATCTGCTACACGGGCGACGTCGCCAACCCCAAGCGCAAGAAATACACGCTCGACTACTACGCGGACCTGGCGAAGCGCATCGAGGATTCGGGCGCGCACTTCCTGTGCATCAAGGACATGGCGGGCCTGTTGCGTCCGCGCGCGGCGGCCATGCTGATGGACCGGCTGCGCGAGGTGACGAAGCTGCCCATCCACCTCCACATGCACGACACCGCGGGCAATGGCGTCGCCAGCTACCTGGAGGCGATTGAACACGGGGTGCACATCGTCGACGTGGCCCTGGGCAGCATGGCGGGCCTGACGAGCCAGCCCAGCCTCAACGCCCTGGTGAGCGCCCTGCGCGGCCACCCGCGTGAGACGGGGCTCGCGAACGCGCGGCTCCAGCCGCTCGCCAACTACTGGGAGGACGTGCGCGAGTACTACGCCCCCTTCGAGAGCGGCCTCAAGAGCACGACGAGCGAGGTCTACTACCACGAGATTCCAGGCGGCCAGTACTCCAACCTCCGGCCGCAGGTCGCCGAGATGGGGCTGCTCGGCCGGTGGAACGACGTGAAGGACGCGTTCGCGCTGGTCAACGTGCTGGTGGGCGACATCCCCAAGGTGACGCCGTCGTCGAAGATGGTGGGCGACTTCGCCATCTTCCTCTTGAAGAACGACTTGATGGTGCGCGCGCCCACGCTGGCGGAGGCCGCCACGCTCACGCACGCGAAGCTCATCGCGGAGGCGCCCCGGCTGGACTTCCCTTCCAGCGTGGTGGGCTACTTCCGGGGCGAGCTGGGCCAGCCGCCCAACGGCTTCCCCGAGGACCTGCGCGCCGCGGTGCTCAAGGGCCTGCCGCGCGTGGAGGGCCGCCCGTCCGCGAGCCTCCCCGCGTTGGACCTGGAGGCCCTGCGCACCGAGCTGTCGAAGAAGACGGGCCAGGCGCTGTCGCGCGTGGACGCCATCTCCAGCGCGCTCTACCCGCGCGTCATGGCGGGCTACCTGGACGATGCCGCGCGCTTCGAGGACGTCTCCATCCTCGACACGCCCAACTACTTCTACGGCATGGAGGTGGGACAGGAGATCTGGGTGGACCTGGAGCCGGGCAAGACGCTGGTCATCAGCCTGTCCGCGGTGGGCGAACCGGACGACGACGGTCTGCGCACCGTCTACTTCGCGCTCAACGGCCACAACCGCACGGTCCAGGTGAGGGACCGCAGCCGCGCGGCTCGCGTGGAGTCGCGCCGGCAGGCGGACCGCGCCAATCCCAACCACGTCGCCGCGAGCATGCCCGGAACGGTCATCGCCGTGCACATCAAGGCGGGGGCCGCCGTGACGGCGGGCGCGCCGCTCGTCACGCTGGAGGCGATGAAGATGGAGACGGTGGTGCGAGCGCCTCGCGCGGGCACCGTCGCGGAGGTCGCCACCACGCTGAAGGGCTCGGTCCAGGGCGGAGACCTGCTCGTGGTGCTTCAGTAGGGGCGCGAGAAGGAACAGCGGAACGTTGAGTGTGGGCGCGGCCTTTGACATGGTCGCGCCCCATGAAGCGTGCACTCCTGTCCTTCCTGGCCCTGGTGTCCTGCGCCACTCCCTCCGCGACGTCTCCGTCGGCCTCAGAGGCCACGGCGGGCGCCGCATCCACCCCGCCCCAGACTCCCGCGCTCCCGGAGGAGGTGCGTCTGGCGGACCTGCGGCAGATGACCTTCGGCGGAGAGAACGCCGAGGCCTACTGGTCCTTCGACGGCAAGCAGCTCTCGCTCCAGGCCCGTCACGACGGCATGGGGTGTGACCGCATCTACCGCATGGCGGTGGACCCCGCGAGCAGCGCCGCCGCCACGGTGACGCCCATCTCCAGCGGCCAGGGCGCGACGACGTGCGCGCACTTCCTGCCCGGTGAACAGGAGGTCATCTACGCCTCCACGCACCTGGGCGGCGAGGCGTGCCCGCCCAAGCCCGACCACTCGATGGGCTACGTCTGGGCGCTGTACGACACGTACGACATCTTCAAGTCGAACGCGGATGGCAGCGGGTTGACGCGGTTGACGGAGACGCCGGGGTACGACGCGGAGGGCACGGTCTGCGGGAAGGACGGCTCCATCATCTTCACGTCCGTGAGGGATGGGGACCTGGAGCTGTACCGGATGGACCGCGACGGGAAGAACGTGAAGCGGCTGACGCACACGCCCGGCTATGACGGCGGCGCGTTCTTCAGCGCGGACTGCTCCAAGATTGTGTGGCGCGCGTCGCGCCCGCAGCCCGGCAAGGCGCTGGACGACTACCAGGGGCTGCTCAAGCGCGGCCTGGTGCGGCCGACGAAGCTGGAGCTGTACGTGGCCAACGCGGACGGCTCGGAGGCGAAGCAGATCACCTGGCTGAACGGCGCCGCCTTCGCGCCCTTCTTCCACCCCAATGGCAGGCGCATCCTCTTCGCCTCCAACCACGGCGACCCGAAGGGCCGCGAGTTCGACATCTGGGCGGTGGACGTCGACGGTTCCAACCTGGAGCGGATTACGTACGCCCCGGGCTTCGACGGCTTCCCGATGTTCTCGCCGGACGGCAAGTGGCTGGCTTTCTCCAGCAACCGCGCCACCGCGCAGGGCAAGAGCGACACCAACCTGTTCATCGCCCGCTGGGTGGACGACGCGAAGCCCGCCTCGGGTGCGCCGTCGGCCGCCGCGGACCGCATCCGCGGGGACGTGACGTTCCTGGCCGCGCCCGCGCAGGAAGGCCGGGGCATCGGCACCAAGGGCCTCGACGCCGCGGGGGGACTCATCGAGACGCGGTTCCAGGAGCTGGGCCTGACGCCCGCGGGTGACACCGGGACTTTCCGGCAGGCGTTCCCCGTGACGACGTCCGTGCAGCCTGGAGCTGGGACGCAGGTGCGGCTCGGGAAGACGGTGCTCCCAGCGGATGCGTACACGGTGCTCGGCTTCTCCGGGCAGGGACAGGCGCAGGGCGCGCTGGTCTTCGCCGGTTACGGAATCGTCGAGCCGTCGCTCAAGGTGGACGACTACGCGAAGCTGGCGGTGAAGGGGAAGGTTGTCGTGGTGCGCCGCTTCGTGCCGGACGCCCCCGAGTTCTCCGACACGGACAAGCAGCGGCGCTTCGGTGACCTCCGCTACAAGGCCTGGCAGGCGGCGCAGCGTGGCGCGAAGGCGCTCATCGTCGTGGACTGGCCGCAGGCTCCCACGCCCGCGCAAAAGGAGTGGCAGATGCCTCCCGAGGCGACCCTGCCCGCCTTGCATCCCGAAGGCGTGGGCGACGCGGGCCTGCCGGTCGTCGTGGTGAAGCGCGCGGCGATGGAGCCGGTGATGAGCTCGTTGCTGGCGCGCAAGCGCGTGGACGCGCAGGTCGACGTGAAGCTCGAGTTCGAGCAGCGCTCGGCCTTCAACGTCGCGGCGGTGCTGGAGGCTGGCGCGGGCAAGCTGCCGGGGACCATCGTCGTGGGCGCGCACTACGACCACCTGGGCTTCGGTGGGCGGGGCTCGCTGATGCCGGACCGGCACGAGCCGCATGTGGGCGCGGATGACAACGCCTCTGGCGTCGCGGCCATGCTGGAGATTGCTCGCACGCTGAAGGAGCGCCGTGCGGAGCTGAAGCACGACGTGCTCTTCCTGGCGTTCTCGGGTGAGGAGACGGGGTTGCTCGGCTCCACGCACTTCACCCGGCAACGAGGGGATGCGGGGATGAAGCAGGTCACCGCGATGCTGAACCTGGACATGGTGGGCCGGCTGCGCTCCGGTGGGCTGTCGGTGCTGGGCGCGGAGTCCGCGACGGAGTGGGGACCGCTGCTCGCGCGTGCTTGCGACGAGGCGCGCGTCACCTGCAACCCGAGCGGTGACGGGTATGGCCCGAGCGACCACTCGCCCTTCTACGCGGCGGGCGTGCCGGTGCTGCACTTCTTCACGGGAGCGCACTCGGACTACCACAAGCCCACGGACACCGTGGAGGGCATCAACGCGGTGGGTACGGCGCAGGTGGCGCGCATCGTGTCCGCCGTGACGGTGGGCCTGGATGGGACGACGGCGCTGACGTACCGCAAGGTCCCCTCCCCCACGCCGCGTGGAGACCTGCGCAGCTTCAACGCGTCGCTCGGCACGGTGCCGGACTACGCGGGCCCGCCCAACGGACAGAAGGGCATGTTGCTCGCGGGAGTGCGCGCTGGAGGCGCGGCGGACCAGGCGGGAATGCTGCGCGGCGACATCCTGGTGCGGTTGGGCAGGCACGTCATCAGCGGCGTGGAGGACCTGATGTTCGTCCTCAACTCCTCCAAGCCGGGTGAGACGGTGGAGGCGCGAGTGCTGCGCGAGGGCAAGGAAGTCCCGCTCCAGGTGACGTTCCAGGAGAGCAAGCGCCCGCGATAGACACGCCATGGGGCTCCAGAGAGCCCCGAGAAGCCGAATCACAGAGCGGGCCCGGATGGCGTTCCAGCAGGACGCCCCGGGCCCGCGGTGTTTTCGAGCACAGGGGCGGCGGGAGTCCACCCCGCGGACAAGGCCATGGGAAACCCCGAGCAGGACACGCTGTTGCCCGCTCTCGCCTTCAGCATGTCCACAGCGTCTTCGCTCCGGGCACGAAACTCCGGCCATTGGCGGCTCCCCCAAGGGGGCCATCGCAGCGACAAACACCTGAAGCCTGTGCAGGTCTTCGTGCGGCCTCTCACGAACCAAGGTTCCAGCAGGAGTCAATCACACACACCCACAGCATAACACCAACGCCCGCACAACGATTTACTCCCCGTGCGTATGATAGCGGGGCACGTCAACGCGCCCCTTCACCCACACAGGAGTGTCACGATGAACAGTCGTTCCGCCACGCTGTTGCTCGGTCTCGTGTGCCTCACCACCCTGCCCCAGGCAGCGTTTGCGCAGTCGAACGAGGGGCCCTTCTTCAGCAAGGCGCATCTGGTGGGCCACTGGCAGAACTCGCCGGAGTCGGCCGCCATCGAGCTCTCCCTCAATGCGTACACCGCCTATATGCGGAGCGGCTTCGGGCCCGCCCTCCGCATGAACTACTTCAGTTGCCAGGACGGCCTCATCCGGACCGATTGCAACCAACTCCAAGGCCCCTTCGTCGTGGACTGGCAGCTCAGCGCCTACCTGAACGCGTCGCCGGGCGCCAACCACCTGCGCGTCTATCTGGATGGCAATGGGTTCATGACTGGCTTCGGTCCGCTTTTTGGCACCTACTACTACCGGACCTGCTACGGCGACACGAGCCCATTCGGCTATGGCGTCAACAGCTACATCCTGATGCAGTCTGGCTCGAACATCTACGGGCCGGTCCCCGGCCTGTCGTGCCTGCCGCGACTGTAGTCCCGCGTCAGTGAGCGCTCGGAGCCCGGTGGGCGGGGCTCCGAGCGTCACGCATTGGAGACACATGCGTGACATTGCCTGTCTCCGGAAGGCGTCCGGGAGGTTTCAGCCTCCCCCTCGGACCGCGGCCTCGATCTTCGCGATGTCGATCTTTCGCATCGTCATCATCGCATCCATCGCACGCTTTGCCGCCGCCTTGTCGGGGTGGGTCGTCGCATCGAGCAGCACGCGCGGCGTGATCTGCCACGAAAAGCCCCAGCGGTCCTTGCACCAGCCGCAGGCGCTCTCCGCGCCGCCATTGCCGACGATCGCATTCCAGTAACGGTCGGTTTCTTCCTGGTTCTCGGTCACCACCATGAAACTGACCGCCTCGTCAGGCTTGAACGCCGGCCCGCCGTTGAGCCCGACGAAATCGCGGCCGAGGACAGTGAACTCCACGGTCAATTCGTCCCCCGCCTTGCCTTCGGGAAAGTCGGTCGCGGCTTCGTGGACCGGTCCGACGCGGCTGTTGGGGAACACGCTGGCGTAGAATTCCGCGGCCTTGCGCGCCTCGCCATGGTCGAACCACAGGCAATTGATAATCTTCTCCGCCATTTCGCTTACCCCTTCCTTGCACCGACCAGCGCGAACACCGCGCCTTGCGGATCGACCCCGTTCATCGAGAAATCGCCGCCGGGGATTTCGTTCGGACCGTTGATCACCCGCCCGCCATGGGCCTCGATTGCCGCCTTCGCCGCGTCGATATCAGCGACGCGGAAATAGTGCGACCAGGCGGGCCCGGGGGCGCCCGGCATCATCGGCATCACCGCGCCGATCATGCCGCTCCCCTTTGAGGCTGTGCTTCGCCGCGATGCATGACTGAGGAACTCGTATTTGCCGAGCGGCCCCATTTCCATGTCGCCGTCCTTCACCCAGCCGAAACGCTGGCCATAGAAGAGCAGCGCGGCGGCGGGGTCGGGTGTCATCAGCTCGTTCCACGCGCAATGCCCGATGCGCTTGCGCTCATAGGAGAAGGCGAGGCTCTCCTTGCCCTCCTGACCCGGCGGCGGCTTGGGCGTCATGACGTAGAAGACGGCGCCCTGTGGATCGGCGACCATCGCAAAGCGGCCCTGCGGAATCTCCGTGGCGGGCATCAATACCTTGCCGCCTGCATGTTTGATCGAAGTCAGTGCCTGATCGATATCGTCGACCGCGACATAGCCCAGCCACAGGGGTCGCGCGCCGTGCTGCTGCATCTCCGCGGACAGCGTCAGCATGCCGCCGACCATGCCCTCGGACCCTTCGATCATGGCATAGCCGGGCTCACCCTCCGACGCCCCGATCGTCCAGCCGACAACTTTGGAATAGAAGGCGCGCGCGCCGTTGGCGTCGGGGGTCATCAACTCGTACCAGATGAAGTCGCCGTGCATGTCACTCCTCCCATTGGATGAATGGGCACGAAGCCGCCCCAGAACATCCAGGCCGGTTCGTGGCGTCGGTGGAGGATGTTTGTTTGCCGTCGGTCGGTCCCTTCTAGACCTCTTCAAACGTCGTCCCGGTGGCCCCCATGCGTTCCAAAGCGTCCTTGATGTCCTCCCGGACGATCAGCACGATGGCCCAGCCCTGGGGGCGGAAGATCTTGGCGTCACCCACCTGCTCCGAGTCAATTCGAATGCCCCGCACATCTCGATACTTCCCTAGTTTCTCGGGCCGTCCATCTTCATGGGTCCATTTCCTGATGTGCCTGGAGGCTCGCTCGTCAATGCATTGAATGAGCTGAGTCGCGACGAGAATGAAGAACGGTTCAGACTGGCCCTCAATCTGCACGGGCATGGTCTGCACCTCCTCGGAAGCAAGTTCCGAAAGGACGGACGCCACTCGGGCGTGGACCACGGGGGCAGCGAACGCCGCCCGCGAGAAGTCGAGTGCCCTGCCAGGAACAGTGACGGGGAGATTCAATGCCCCTAGCTCCGGAAGCCGTTCGCCCCGATAGAACATCCACGGGTCATCTACCTCCCGACCGTGAACATCCGTGGGGGTGCCGAGTAGCCATCGCCCCCCAATGCGCATGTCGTCCTTCAGGTCGAAGTACCGCTTTGGCATGAAGCCCATTGTGGCGGTCCTAGGTGCCCGTCACCAGTCTATTGAGATCGCTCCCAGGCGAGCCGATTTCCCCGGCGAGGTCGCGCAGTTCCGCAGCGAGCGCCTCGCGACATCGCTGCATGGTGCGACACCCCTCGGTTGCGTCAGACAGGCGTTGGAAAACTGTTTCGTGGTACTCCTGCGGGTGGGGCCCTTTGTGACCCTTGACATGAACGATGTTGGCCGAGTCGTTCAGCGACATGCCCGCCTTGTCGAAGATCGCCTGAAACTGAGGCGACCACGGGCCTGCCTTCTTCGTGGACTTCCACCACTTGTTCGTGGCGATGTGATGGTCGTGCCCCTCCGTGTCCACCGGAGCAGCAGCCGCGCCCGCCATGGTCCAGGCCACCGCATCAGGAGCGAGCGCCACGGTGACGGCCCCGCCCGACACAGCCACCGCGCCCACTTCGCCCACGAAGGCGAGGCGGAGGCCCGCGCGGTCCCCAGCCAGCGCCGCGGCCTGGGCGGACCCGGGCAGCGTCGGCACCTTGTTCGCGAAACCCGCCGCCGTGTTCCCCACCGCCACCGTTGCCAGCAGCACGAAGGCACGCGCCGCATTCCGGCCCATGACCTCTCCATAGCGCTCCCCTGCCTCGCGCAGCTCGTCGAACGTGGTCGCCCGGTCCGCCACTTCCACCAGTCGCTTGAAGCCCTCTATCAGCGACCAGAATGTGTCGACCCCAAGGTAGACAATGGCTGTCGCGGTCATCACAGCAGCCAGGCCCTTGCTCACGGGCTCCGGCACGGACCACAGGACCATGTAGAGGGTCATGGTCCACAGTGCCGCCGACAGCGCGGCATGCGGGTCGGCCATGTCCTTGAACGCTTCCAACATCTCTTCCAGCACCACGCCTTGAGCCAGGGCCATCGTCAGCGCATAGCGCCCGTCTCCACTCACGATGGGGCCGTCCACCAGCAGTCGCAGACAATCGCCCTTGCGTCCGGTGCGCTCGCACCAACGCAGATATGCCCGCGACAGCTCCACCTCCGCGGGCGGCATGTCGGCAGCCAGTGCCTCTCCTTCCAGCGGCGTCATCTGTCGGGTGCGCGGGTTGAAGAGGTACGCGCCGCTGCGGGCCTCCACGTCCAAGAGACTTCGCGCGGACCGCTCGGGATGCGCCGAGGCCCGCATCTGCCGCGCCAGCCGGGCCATGGCCTCCTTGAACTCGCGCCGCTCCACCTCCACCGGCCCGGCATCGTCACTGTGCGGCGTGAAGACGACCGGCGGCTCCTGCCCCGTCTCCAAGCGCACCACGCGTCCCGAAGCACAGCCTGTCAGCCAGACCAGCAGCAGCACCACCGTCATGCGCCGCACGCTCATCGAGCCCTCCAACAGGAAAGGGCTCCATCTCCAAGACAAGGCCAGACCATGGCCGCGATCTGGACCTGCATCTCCAGAAACTCAAGCTTTATCCGACGCCTCCTTCCTGCGACGCTGCCGCCAGGAGGAAGTCCATGCACACCGCCCGAGTCGCCGTCCTGCTGTCCGCGCTCTTCCTGACCACCGTCGGATGTGGGGGCGAGCCATCACCGGAGCTGGAGCCCAGACAGGAGGAACGCTCGGCGACAAGCGCCCTGGCCGGAGTTTGCGACGGCGTCACCTGCAGTGGCCATGGCGTCTGTCGTGACGAGGCCGGCGCCGCGCGCTGCGCCTGTGACGAGGGCTTCACCGGGACAGCCTGTGCCACGCGGGGTGGCGACTACGGCCGGCGCACCCTGCTCGTCCCGGGCCTTGCCGACCCCGACGTCTACAAGGAGCACGACGACCTGTTCTTCCTGGCTGGCACCGGCAACGGGTGGCAGCTGCCCATCTACGAGACGAGAGATCTGACGAGCTACCAGCTCAAGCGCTCCTACGACCCGTCCGTGGCCGACCCCGTGTATGACTACTGTTTCCTCTGGGCGCCGGACCTCGGCAAATACGACGGCGTGTACCAGCTGTTCTTCTCCGCGCACCGGGTCCCCAACGGCGCCGCGTGCCCTCCGTCCGGCCAGGAGGTGACGACCTTCGTCACCACCGCGCCCGACCTGAACCTCCAGTTCGGCACGCCCCAGCCCATCAACGCCAACACCACGTGGCCGCGCACCTCCACCGGCACCGCGTGCCTGCCGCAGGGCTGCAACCGGAACATCCGCATCGACTCGGCCACGTTCAATGACACCTCGGGCCGCTGGTTCTTCTATGTCTGGTTCGACCGGGGCAACAACATCTCCTCCTTCAACACCGCCGCTCCCGGCACCGTCTACAACCACGCGGGCCCGGCTGTCTTCACGACGCCCGCCTACGAGGAAGGCATCAACGAGGCCCCCGAGGTCTTCAAGCGCAATGGCCTGTACTACCTGCTCCTCAGCGGCGGTTGGTACAACAGCCAGTACGCCATGTATTACATCATGGGAGACTCCATCCCCCAGCTCACGCGGGCCCGCGCGGTGCGGCGGCTCTCCCAACCCCTGCGCAACACCGCCGGCCGGCTGGTGCAGAGCCACGGCCACAACGTCATCGTCGAGCGCCGGGGTGAGTACTTCAACGTCTTCCACGTCGGCGCCTTCGACGCCGCGGGCAACCTCACCTCGCGCAGCACGTACAAGCAGCGGGTCGCCTTCAAGCCGGACGGTTCGCTGCACTCACTCAACCAGGTGAACGTCCGGTGGAACAAGCTGACCGGGTACAGCTACTCGCTCGACGTCGTGCTGCGCGACGGCACGGTGGTGGGTCCATGCCTGTCCGTGGGCGTCCTGGGACAGACCAACAAGACCGTCTTCGACGGCGTGTGCCGCAGCGCTGGGGACCGCGTGGTGACCAAGGGCGACATCGCCGCCTTCCGCCTCTTCTATTCCAACAACAACGTCTGGGGCCCCTCCGTCGAGCGCGCCTATGACGGCATCTCCGACGACGTCGCATTGGACCTGCCGGGTGGCTACACGCCCTTCGTGGACCTGAGCTGGAGCGAGGAGGAGACCACCGCCCAGTACTCCATCGACGTACAGCGGCGAGACACCGGCGCGTGGATTGGCCCCTGCATCGGCGTCGGCTCCGTGAACAAGAGCCTCTCCTGGACCTACCAGGGCCGCTGCGACACGGCCGGCATCAACGTGCCGTACTCCAACGTCCAGGCCTTCCGCGTCTGCTCGGCGGTGAATGGCGACTGGGCCCGCGCCCGCTGCGGCGCCACGCCCTACGACGGGCGTGGCATGTCTTCGCACGTCGTCATCCCCTGAGCGTCCTGCTCACGCAAAGCGCGCCCCTGGCTCAGAACAGGTTGGCGATATCCTTCACGGGCTGGGGAGCGGCATCGGTGCTCCCCAGCGCGCCCATGGCGCCTCCGAAGATCATGGAGGCCGGGCTGGTCGATGACCCGGACAACGACGGCGCATACCTCGTCTACGGCGATTGGCTCCAGGGACAGGGCGAGTAGCGGCTGGACCCACCTCTCGCCAGCGCCGATTATTCGGCAAATACTAGAACACCGCACGCATCGACAAATCCGTGAAAGGGACACGACCGAAGCCAAAGGCTGGCGGCGTATCCCCTTTGTCACCGAGTCGGGCCGGCCCTTCTCAGCGGCACACACATCTTGAACGGAGAATCCCTGTGCGCGTTGTCTCGTTCCTTGCGTTCCTTCCTCGCTGGCTCGCCCTGGGGTTGAGCCTCTTCGGTGTCCAGGCGCTCGCGGGGTATGCGCCCTACGCCGACGGCTATGTCATCCACGCCACCGACACCACGAACCGCTACGTGGTGGCGGGTGGCGCGAGGTTCTTCATTCCCCCCGCGGAGTGGAGCAACTACGCCTTCGCCCCCACGGCGTCGCAGCCCCAGGCCACCATCAACTCCTATGAGGTGTTTCCCCAGGACGGCACGCTGCTGCTCGAACTCAGCGAGTCAGCCATCTACGTCGTGGTGGGCGCGAGGGCCTGGTGGGTTCCGAACCCCACGGAGCTGGGCTTCTGGGATGACACCACGAGCGTCAACGTCGTCCCGAACGGGTCGCGAGACGTCTTCAACAACCCCACCTACAGCGCGCTGATCAAGGACCGCACGTCGAGCGACGTCTATCTCTTCGTCGCGGGCGCCAAGTTCCCCGTCACCGACCCCGCGGACCTCGCCTACTTCGGTGGCGCGGGCGCCGTGAAGGTCGTTCCCCTGGGAACGGCGGGTCAATATACCAATGAGGTGTATTGCGGAACGCTCCTGCGCGAGCGTTCGAGCAGCACCGTGTATTACATGGGCTACCACTCCAGCACGACCCCCATGGTCAAGGGCGTGGCGACCGGAGTCACCGCGGATGGCGTCGTGCCGGATGGCGCGCTCTCCTCGTTCTCGCTGTACCCCGGCATCCCTTCCTGCATCTGGTAGCGCGCTGACTCCGGGGGGCCGGGAGTTCGCCGGCCCCTCGGGGGTTGCCCTTCCTCAGCGGACCTGAATCCGCCGCCGGCACATCATCACTCGTAGCGCCTCCACGCGGTGCCGTCGAACGAGGCCACGTCGTCGCGGCCAATGGACCACAAGACCTCTTCCGCTGTCGCCAGCCCGTAGCACGTGGGCACTCCCGCCTCGCCGAAGTCGACCTCGACGAGCTTGTTGCCCTCCAGCGTGTACAGCGCGGACAGGGTGGCGACGTAGAGCTTGCCGCGGAACCAGCACAGGTCCCACAAGTCGCTCGTCACGTCCTCCGCCCAGGCAATCGCCGCGAAGGAGGTTCCGCGCCCCTTGAGCAACACGCCCTGCTGCCCCGCCACATAGACGGTGCCATCCGGCGCGCAGCAGACGGCACCGAGGATGACGCTCGTGGGACTCTCGCAGGGCGACCAGTTCTTCCCGTCGTAGCGCCACACCTCTCCGCCCCAGCCCGCGGCGTAGAGGTCGGTCTCGGAGAAGCCGTCAATGGCCTCGAAGCCGGCCTTCTCCGTGGCCGCCGCGAGCGGCGCATTCATCGCCACCCATTTCGCATCACCGACGCGCTTGTAGACCTGCCGTTTCATCCCACAGGCATAGACCCACCCGGCGATTTCACGCGCGTTGCGAATCATCACCGGCGCGGGCTTCAGCGCCTCCTTCTTGCTCTTCCCACCGACGTAGGTGACGACCTCCCCATCCTCGCCAATCACAACCATCTTCTCCGAGGGCTGCCGCGCCACCGCGATGGCCGTCGAGTTCCAGGTCGTGTCCACGCCGTCGGCCCAATCCCCTCCGTCGACGCTCACCACACTGGTATGGGCTATCTCGTCCTTGAGCAGCGTCTTGCCCTTGCTGATGATGTAGACGAGGTCATGAAACCGTGCTGCACCTCGGACGAACTCTCGTGTTGCGACAATGGGGTTTTTCATGGGGCGCTCGGCGGCTGACTACCCCACCTCGCCGAACGGACCCAAGTGCGACGACGGCATCCGCCGCCGCCGGTCACAGTTCGCGAGAAATTCACGCATTCGAATTCTCTCTTTCTTGGTAAACAAGCCAGCGAAGGTCGAGAACCCGACTCTGGAAGGACCCAAGAGAATGCGTGCCCTGAACAAGCTTTCCGTTGCGGCGGTGTGTGTCTTGTGGCTCGGCGGTTGCGGCGCCCCGGAGATGGACCTGGGCGGCGATGGCGTCGCGCGTCAACTCGAGCAGGACTTCGGTGGCCCGAACGGACTGATGGAGTTCTTCGACAGCCACACGGAGGCGGAGATCCGGGAGGCACTGGGGCAGTACGGCGTCGGCTACCGCATCCATGGGGAAGTCTCCGAGGCCGCCATCCGCGACTGCCCGAAGTACTTCCCGTCGAGCGACCGGAACGTCTGGCACAACTTCGATGGCGAGTACTACTTCATCGACACCGCGGGCCGACCGAGCCGGGCATACAAGAACCTGCCGCCCATCGCCGCCGCGGCGCGCGTCGACGCCTGCCAGACGAGCGTCGGTCAATGGGGCGACGCGGAGAACTCCAGCAACGACTATGACGGGGGCCACCTCATCGGCTCGCAGCTCGGGGGTTGGGGCGGACGGGCGAACCTGGTGCCGCAGGATGCCAACTTCAACCGGGGCAACTGGGTGCAGCTCGAGAACAAGATGGCCAGGTGCGGGAGTCTGCCGAGCAACCGGCTGCGCTACACCATCGGCGCGAACTATCCGAACTCCACCGCGCTCATCCCCAACAACATGACGATGGAGCTCCGCAACCAGTCCTCGGGCGCCAGCGTGTCCCTGTCCTTCTCGAACACGGACGGCGGCGGCTCGAGCGGCACGGCCACCCGGACCCGTGGCGTGGACTTCCTGACCAGCCAGGGCTGCAACTGAGCAGTCCGTGCGTGATGCCATCGCCCCAGCCATGGCAATGACTGAAGTGTCTTGGTGAGTGGCCGCGCGGCCGCGAACTTCCGGGCCGCGCGGAGCACCTCGTTCAGCCGATTCGTCCATGAGACTCAAGGGCTTGTTGGCTGGTGGCCGGCGAACGTTGGCCATCCACATGTTGCGCGCCGAATCGTCGCGAGCAAGAAGAGGTGTCGTTCATTCCACGAGGCGGACGGTCCATTCCGGACTTCGTCCTGCTCTACGGGGGGGAGACACTCGATGCAAAGCCGTCCTGGTGTGCCGTGGTCGTGGGGGCTGGGCGTGATGCTGGCCTTGTCGCTGGGGGCGTGTGGCGTGGAGCCCCTGGAGGAGAAGGTCCGTCCTCCAGAGGATGGGGTGTCGCAAGAGGACAACAGGGCGTTGACGCGTGAACGTCTGGAAGCCTCGCTGACGTGGGACCCGTATGCGGACGCGGTGGCGCCGGGCACCACGGCGACGGTGCTCAACGCGAGCGCGGCGCTGGGCGCTCCGGACGGGCACGCCGCGACACTGCTGGGCTTGCTCAACTCCGCGCTGGTGCTGGACCTGGGCCAGGGAGAGGAAGGCAACGGCGACCTGCGCGTCTACTACCAGGGCCTGTCATTGGCGCTGGTGGCCCAGGTGGACTTCCTGAAGGCGGATGGGACGCTCATTGCCTCCAGCCCGTTGCACCTGGTGGAGCTGGGCCTGGGGACACATGTGGCGGTGGCGAGGTACCCTGGGAACAAGCCCTATCGCTACGTGCGCCTGAGGGGCGCGGTGCTCGCGCTCTACCTGGTGGACGCGGTGGAGACGTCGCTGCGGCCCATCTGTGGTGACGGGGTGCTGGGCGGATTCGAAATCTGTGACGATGGCAATCAGCTCTCTGGAGACGGCTGCAACAGCGTCTGCGAAGTGGAGCCGGGCTACACCTGCACGGGACAGCCGAGCGTCTGCGACAACAATTCAGCGCCCACGGTCGAGGACGTCCACGCGACCACCCCCGAGGACACCTCGGTGGGCATCACCATCCCCGTGACGGACCCGGATGGCGACGCGCTTGTCTTCTCCTACACCACGCCGAGCCACGGCACGCTCACAGGCACGGGGGCCTCGGTGACGTACACCCCGGATGCGAACTTCGCCGGAGCGGACTCCTTCCAAGTCACTGTCTCCGACGGAGAGAAGCAGGCAACGGCCACCATCTCCGTCACGGTGACACCCGTCAATGACGCGCCCGTCGCTGCCTCCGCCTCGGTGACGGTGAGCTACAACACGTCGACGCCGGTCACATTGACGGCCACCGACGTCGACGGGGACGCGCTCACGTACACCGTGACAGCGCATCCCGCTCACGGAACCCTGTCCGGGACGGGCGCGCAGTTGCTCTACACGCCGGACGTGGACTTCCAGGGGGCGGACTCGTTCACCTTCACGGCCAGCGACGCCGCGCTGACCTCCAATACCGCCACCATCACCCTCACCGTCAGGGGGCCGCCTGTCTGTGGCGACGGCTCCGTCGACTCGGGTGAGGTGTGTGACGACGGCAACCGCGTCGCGGGGGACGGCTGCCGAGCGGACTGCCAGGGCGTGGAGGTGTGCGGCGACGGCCTGGTTGACAGCACCACGGGAGAGCAGTGCGACGATGGCGGCACGACGCCCGGAGATGGCTGCGATGCCACGTGCCAACTGGATGCCTTCTCGAATGTTCCTCCCACTCTCGTCAGCGGGACGCTGAATTGCACCACGGCCAACACGAACACGGGGCGCAAGGCGGCGGTGGATGCACTGGGGCGCTTCTACGTCGTCATGAGGTGCGGTGGCGCGGTCCATGTCAGCGTGAGCGT
Organism: Myxococcus sp. AM011; assembly: GCF_013372595.1. Taxonomy (NCBI): domain Bacteria; kingdom Pseudomonadati; phylum Myxococcota; class Myxococcia; order Myxococcales; family Myxococcaceae; genus Myxococcus; species Myxococcus sp. AM011. The sequence goes on along the minus strand of NZ_JABXEM010000044.1, from coordinate 26,522 downwards.
GGACCGTGGCCTCACCTGGGTGGGGCCCACTCCCCTGGGCATCACCAACGCGGCGGAGGTCGCGATTGAAGGCGGCCCCACGGGCGTCGCCTACGTCGCGGCGACGGCGAGCCCGGGCGTGCTGATATTCACCCGGACCGTCGACGCGGGAGCGAGCTGGGAAGCGCCGCGAACCCTCGGCGCGGCGGCCAACCCCGTCCTCAGTCTGGATTCCAGGGGCGACGCCCTCTACATCTCCGTCTCGCGCGGCAGCGTCGGGGTGCGCGTCCTCCGGAACTTCGCGCGAGGCGCGAACGACTTCATCGCGACAGACGTGGACCAGGCCAATGTCTACTTCGACGTCCTCGTGGACAAGATCAGCGGAGATGTCTTCTCGGTGAGTGACTCCCCCGCCTTCCGCATCCGCCGCAGCAGCGACCAGGGGACCAGCTTCGGCCCGCTGAGCTCCCCACCGGGGCAGGCTTTCTTCTCGGACTGGACGGGCTCCAACGGCTTCATCTACGCCACGGGCTCCAACGGGGACAACAACGTGGACGTCATCCCCATGTCCGCGCCGGGGACGAGCACCCAGGTGGCGGGCCTCCCCACGGACATCGGTGCCGGTTCCTTCCGGACGATTGACGCGGACGCGCTCGGCAACGGCTACATCGCCTCCCAGCGGGGGACGGGCGACATCCAGTTGGACCGGATGCTCGTGGGAGCCACCCTGATTCTGGCCACGGATGCCAGGACGGTGGGGCCGGGCGCCGCGCCAGCGGTCGCGGCGCTCCCGTCGAATGGCGGCGCCCTGGTGGCCTACACGAACGGCACCAGTGTCTACGCCTCGGTGGTGGTGTACTGAATCCACGGAGTCCCTGATGCGCGCCTTCCAAGCCACACGGGAGGCGCGCATCCCTGTCGCAGACGGTGCCCCTGTCCATCCCCGCTGTCCCCTCTCCTACCCTCGCCTCACTTCAACCCGTATTGCTCAGCAACAACAGCGCGAGGCCCGTGAGTGCGAGGGAATACAGCGCGCTGTCGAAGAGGTGTCGCAAGAGGCTCATCCACCAGGACTTTCGCGAGAGGGCCCCCTACCCACTGCAAAGGGGGCACCACGCGGCCTTCAGTCGGGCGACGTACAGGCGGGTCTCACGGCCGCGTGCGAGTGGGACGCGGCACGTGAGCGGGGGCGTTCCACCAGGACGCACAACCCCCGAGGTGGGGCCCTCACGCGAGATGAGGTCATTGCCCTGACTGCAGAAACTGGATGGCGCGAAGCAGCTCCGGGTCCCTCCCCGTGGCGAAGTCAGAGGCCTCCGGCGCCACTTCGATATCCGGGACGATGCCGACGCCATGGAATCGTCCGCGATCTTGAAAGAGCACCTCCATGCCGGTGAAGGTCAGATAGAGCATTCCGGGCACCCTCACTCGGGTGACGTTTCCATTGACGGCGGCGCTGCGCCGGCCGATGACCGTCACGCGGTCCGCTCCCGTCAACATCATGGAGAGGTGCTCCGCCGCCGAGGCCGTCTCCGGCCCCACCAGCAGCACCATGGGCCCCGAGAAAGAAGGCTCGAGCACCGGCTGCTCTTCATAGACGAGCTCCTCCCAGTCGAGGTGGTCGGGCCCCGACCATCGGGGGATGCGGAGGTACGGCGTGAGGTACGGATGTGGAATCAGGTGCTGCACCACGTCGTATGGGTTGACGCTGGGATACCCGCGCATGTCCAGGACGAGACCGCTGGCATGTCTGGCCTGATGAAGTGCCTCCACGTAGTCTCGGATGTCATACAACACCTCCTCCCCCAGGTTGATGTAGTGCAGCGACGGAGCTCCCAGGTCCACGAGGCTTCCCGCGGCACGGCGCGAGCGGGAGCCCAGGACCTCCGCGAGCGCCTCGTACGGCTGGGGTTGGACCTCCACCGAGCGGAGGTGCCCATCCACTCCTCGAAGGCCAAATACCGTGGGACCCTTCAAGTCCTGGAGCCGCCAGAAGGCGAAGTTGAGCTGACTCTCCGGAGTGGAGCCGGAGGTCCGCGGAAGCTCGTCCGCGAGCCAGTCCGTCATGGACCGCCCTCCCACGCTCACCAGCACGTCGCCCTTTTGAACCTCCGGGAGCGCCGAGCGATTGACCACGGGCTTGCCGTCCACCTGGTCCAGCATCACGGGGAAATACCCCGCGGGTGCCACGCCGACGAGTTGCACGAAGGCGTGACCGTCCCGAAGCACCTCGCTGAAGCGTTGCATCAGCCTCGACAACTCCATGCGTTGAGTCACGGGCCGCGCGTCCACCTGGGCCAGGGTCTCCATCAATCGCTCGTCGATGCCGTCTCCCACGACGGGGAAGTACGGGAAGAACCACCGGGTGGCTCCATGGGCGATGACGAGGGCCGCGCGTGCCACGCCGTTGGAGGCCACGCTGGGTGGCACCGGCTCCAGCGACGGCGTGCGGACCGTCAGTCCGGGCCGCGTCCCTGGCGTGTCCCGGCGCACGGGAGGCGGGACGCGCGTCGACACGAGCTGCTGGAGGACATGCTCCATGCCCGTGAGGCCCGATGTCCCCACGGGCCTCGGCAATGAGAGGGCCAGGTCAGCGGGAATGACGTCGGGCAGAATTCCCTCCGCATCCTCCAGCAACGCCGTGCGAACCACCACGCCCCGCGCGCCCACGGGCATCCACCGGCTCTCCGCCACCGCCGTGGTGAGCGGCGCTCCCACGAGCCATGCTCGCCGCGCCATCCGCAGCTCCACCGCGAAGCGTGCCGCGGCGGGCGCCAGTCGCGGCCCGGTGAGCAACACCACCGGCAGGTCCCTGTCTCCCAGTGGGCCATGGGGCGCCAGACTCCGCGGCTCGACGCTGTTCGTGTAGAGGCGGGAGGGGCGCGCCTCATCGGACAGCCCTTGATGGACACGCACGCGGTGCGACCCGCGCTCGACGGGAGCGCGGCTGGCCACCCCCAGGGCCCGCGCCAGGGCCTCTTCCAGGCCAGGAGCCGCGGGCAGCCCACGCAGGTCGATGACCACCGCCTGGGTACCCCTTGGAAGCGAGAGCCCACCGGTGCCCGGGCGGACATGGGCCAGGGGTCCGAAGGACAGCACATGCGCCCGGCCCAACCCATTCGCGGAGGCGTCCAGCGCGCATGCGGGTTCCTGCGCGGACGCATAGGTGACGATGGCTTCATCCCAATCCACCCGGGGACCTTCCAGCGCGACCACCAGCGCCTGGTCCGCTTCCGAGTAGCTGGGGCCCGTTCCAAAGAAGCGGACCTGGGCATGCGCCTCGGAGAAGGCCACGGGCGCAGGCTTCGTCCCGGCGGGGCCCGCGAGCACGTGCTCGCACCAGTCCTTGGCGGAAGGCGGTGACTGAGCCACGGCGCCGCTCGAAACGAGCGCCATGGCCAGCCCGGCCTTGCGGAGGAAAAAATCCAATCGAGGCATCGCGTGAGCTCTCCGGTCAGGGCCAGAAGGAGTTCCGGCGGGCCGCTCAACGTACGCGATTTTCTTGAATATCGGCTTTACGCCCTCGAGTCCTGTCGGGATGTCCTGAGCAAGACATTCGCGGCGCCGTGCCGGCCCTCGCGAGAACCAGTAACCCCGTTGACAGGTTACGAGACTTCGAGCATATGCTTCGCAAGTAACCATTCAGACAGGTTACTTGATTCCATCCGACGCGGAGGCGCACCCATGCAACTGGAAGGCAGGAAGGTGATTGTCGTTGGGGCAGGCTCGGGCATTGGCCGGGGTGTGGCCATCGCCGCGTCGGAGGCGGGCGCCCACGTGGTGCTGGCGGGGCGCAAGCAGGAGACGCTGGAGGCCACCTCGAAGCTGATGAAGGGCCACCGCGAGGTGCGCGTGCTGGACGCCTCGGTGGAAACGGAGGTGGCGGCCTTCTGTGAAGCAGTGGGCCCCTTCGACCACCTGGTGAGCACCGTGAGCCAGGGCGCCGTCGGGCCCCTCTCCGGGCTGGGCGCCGCGGCGATAGAGCGGGCCTTCGCCGCCAAGCTCTGGGCGCCCCTCTTCCTGGTGAAGCATGCCGCGCCGCGCATCTCCCCGGAGGGCTCCTTCACCTTCTTCTCCGGCTTCCGCGCCTGGAAGCCCGCCGTCGGCACCTCCATCACCAGCCTCGTCAACGGCGGGCTGGAGGCCTTCACCAAGGCCATGGCAGTGGAGCTGGCGCCGGTGCGGCTCAACGCCATCTCTCCGGGCGTGGTGGACTCCGGCTCCTTCTGGGACCGACTCGGCGCCGAGGCTCGCGAGCGACTCTTCGCGGACTACGCCAGCAAGGCCCCCGCCCGCCGCGTGGGGAGCACGGAGGACCTGGCCGCCGCCACCCTCTTCGCGATGACGAACCCCTTCCTCACCGGCACCGTCCTCTGCGTGGACGGCGGTGGGGTGCTGATGTGAGCGGGCGCCCTCCGATGAATCGACTCCCTCCGCGCGCGCTCGCGGCCGTGTCCCTGCTGCTCCTGGCCGTGCTCCTCCCCTCGCATGAGGCGAGCGCACGGGAGAAGTCACTCCAGCAACAACTCGTGGGGACGTGGTCGCTCGTCCTGGTGGACAACGTGCTCCCGGATGGAAGCCGGGTGCGGCTCTATGGTGCCGAGCCCCAGGGCCTGCTCATGTTCGATGGTCAGGGACACTACTCCCTCCAGATCCTCCGCGGGGGTCGCGCCCGGTTCACGTCCAGCGACAAGAACCAGGGGACGCCGGAGGAGAACCAGGCCACCGTGCGAGGGACCAACTCGCACTTCGGCCGGTACGCGGTGAACGAGGCGGAGCGCACCCTCACCTTCCGCATCGACCATGCCTCGTTCCCGAACTGGGAGAGAACGGAGCAGCGGCGCGCCTTCGCGCTGACGGGCGACGAGCTGACGTACCGCGTCCCCGCGCCGACGACGGGTGGGACGGGGACCGTCGGCGAGGTGAAGTGGAGGCGCGTGAAATAGCGGCGACGGACGCGCCGACCCCGAGGCCAGCCCCCCTGTCTCGACGTCGAGGTCAGCCGACCCGGAGGCGTGGCTGCTCGACGGTGAGCGCGGTGTTCGACTCGGTGGTGCCCCGCGCCCTGCTCGCGTTGGGGCGCCGGGCCACGACAGGGGCGCTCCCGCCGAGCCAGTCCCACTTCTCTCCGTCCCACAACTGCTCGCGCCAGCCGAGCTGCGTCGCCGCCTCGCGCGCCTTGTCGCCGTGCGCGATGAGCGACCAGCCCGCGCGGGACTGCTTGCACTCACCACTCTTGAACTTGAGGAGGCGGCGCGGCCCCTCGGCTTCCTCGCGGTCCGCGTCCCAGAGCGCCTGCTGCTTGCCGCCAGGCCCTTCGTAGTCCACGCCGTTCCACTCACACCAGGCGATGACGTCCTTGAGCCGAACCAACTTCGCGCTCCGCGACAGCGAGAGTTCCGTCACGGCCGCCACGAGGAGGCCCGGAGAGATGACACGCATGCAAGAAGCCCCGTTGCAGGTCAGCGAGTCCGGCCAACCTACTGCGGGGGTGTAGGCGAAAGGTCCATGACGACTCCATGCCTTTGTCATGGTTCTGTCATGCCGCACTGCCAGCTTGACTTATGGCGTCGTAAGCATCGCAAGGCGTCATCGCTCGCGACGCACAGCGCCAGGGCGAGCTCACCCCGGCGCTCTCGCCTCCCGGGTCGTCCTTCCAGGGCCCGCGCCTGGCGTCGAAGGCCCGCTGGCGGCTCGGACGAGCGGGGAATCGGGTGAACCGCGTGGCAACAGTGATGCGATGGCAAGAAACACCCGGACCGACGGACTTCTGGCGCGCCTGACAGCGAGACATCGGAACAGCCAAGGAACGACACGCCCGCGGGGTGGCTGAACGGCGCCCCTGACGTGAGAAGTCCAGGAAGGCGGGCTGTGACCTCGGACGTCACTCAGCCACCGGGTGCGTGACGCGGATGGCTACGGGCCTTCGCGTAGGCCTGAAGCTTTGCACATCCTCTCCTGCGCCATCTGGACTGGCACCTCCGCTGCATTCCCGAGGCGCCTCCCCCGTAGTCACTCCTTGGAGTCGTGCTTGCGAAACCGTCTTTTGAGTGTGTTTGCCGTTGTTGCCACCGTGCTCTTCACGTCCGGGCCCGCCGCCTGGGCCGGAGCGCCTGAGTCCCAGCCGAGCGGAGATGAGCGCAAGGCGCTGATCGAGGCCGCGAACGCGGCCAAGGTGCCCATCAACGTCGAGGAGATTGTCTCGGCGACGTCCAAGAACGTCACCATCGTAGGCACCAGCATCGCGGGCTTCGAGCAGGTTCCCGCCACCGAGTTCCCCAACGGCACGGACGTGGCCTTCGCCTACGTGGACTTCCCGGCCGCTGGCATCCCCGCCGGCTACTACCGGCTGAAGACCCACGCCGCGAGCGACGATGTCACCGTCGGGACGTACCCGGGCACCACCGAGTTCATCTCGCTGGACGGAAAGGTCGTCGCCCGGCTGCCGTCGACCATCGACACCCACTCGCTGGAGGTCCCCAAGCCGCTGCCGTTCCCCCGGACGGTGGTCGAGACCTCCATCGACGAGGTGCAGGCGTGGAAGATCACCATCACCGTGACGGTCCGCGTTCGTTGCCCGAACGGGTCCACCATCACCGTCCGGGTGACCGTCACCATCGGCAACTGAAGTCCGTCTGAAGAGGTCAGCGGCGGGAGGCAGGCTCACACGTCCTCCCGCCGTGAAGCAGCAGCCCTCACTGGGCAGGTGCTGCGCCGAGGCGCGACGCACCCGGGCATCGCACGCGCGTGTTTCAGCGAGGCAAGTCCGACGCATGTGTCGCCAGCTTGCAAAGCGAACTGTCTCGCCCGCATGACTGACTTCACTGCGGGGTTGATGGGAATCACCCTCGAAGGCCATGTGGCGTTGAGTTCGTGATACATCCATGCCCTGACATAGCGGGTCCTGCACAGCATCCCTACAGTGCGAAGCGGGGGCGAAGTGGCCCTCTACGGTGTGATTCATCGGCACCGGACACTGGAGGATCATCATGCGAAACTTCGTGGCCCGCGTCCTTGTGTTGTGGAGCCTCGTGGTCATTTGCCTTCTGCCCACGCGATCTCATGCACAGCTTCTTGATCTTGAACTCTCACTCACGAATCTGACAGTCTTGAGCGCCCTGGGATTTCCTCAACTCAGCACTGTCGCTGAAATACATTGGAGTGGCCTCAATGCGCTCCCCAGCTTGCAACTGGAGACAACGTTTCCCACGGGCTGGGCTCCCGCGACCAGCACCCCAGGTTGCTCCGTGTCGGGAAACGCCGTGACCTGTGAAATGGGAGCGATTGCAACGGGAGGAAGTGCAACCACCAGCATCACCACCAATATGCCCTTGCTCACGGTGGGCGTGAACCATCCCATCACGACGCGCTTGCTGAGCGGCAATAATCCTGCGAACACCGTGACGGTGACTCGCTACTGTACAGCCATCACCTCACTGATTATCATCTGCGATTGAGCCGCTGATTTGATTGCCGTGTGTTGCTCGTGGGCAGCGCACGGGCACTCAGCCACCACGCGGGAGCAGCTCGCGGAGGGCCGCGCCCACGAGCCCCGTCGCGCTTCGTGCCGCCGCCTCCAGTGTCTCCCGGATGCGACCGAGCGTGGCGGGCTCCACGCCCTCCAGCGCGCTGAGCGCGGCACCCACCTTCTCCGATTGCTCGGGCGCCGCCAGCTGAGCGGCCAGGAGCGAAGCGGCCTCCTGGGGCGGTGCCCCGACGCGCAGCAAGGCCACGGCGGCACAGGCGGCCACCGCGGGGCTCTCATCCTTGAGGCGCTGGCGCAGCGTGGCCACGGTGGACAGCGAGGACAGGCGCCCCAGCCCCAACAGGGACACCGCCTCCAGGCGAACAGGAGGCAGGGGGTCCTCGGCCGTCTTCAACAGAACGGGCTCCAGGGACGCCAGCTCCGGCGCGGGCTTTCCCTCGTGGCGCCCCTCTTCCAGCAGACTCCGGAGCGACATCAGCGCCAGGTACTGCCGCGTACCTTCCGCACGTCCCACCTGGTCGAACAACGCGGGCAGGGCCAGCTCCGGCGCGGCGGACGCCAATGAGCCCAGGGACTCCAGCGCCGCTCCCACCACGGGCTCCGCGTCGTCCAGCATCGTGAGCAGCCGAGGAAGCAGCGACACCGCCGCCTTGCCCACACGGCCCACGGCCCCGGCTGCGACTCGACGGACCGAGGCCTTCTCGTGGCCCAGGGCCTCCTCCAGCATGCCCAGCGGCAGCGGGTGCGCACGGTAGAGGTTCGAGACGAGCAGCGCCGCCTCGTCCACTTCGGGAGCCTCGGAGCTCATCCCCGCCACCGCCGTCAGCACCGCATCCAGCGCGGGCCGGGCGAGCCGCTCCTGCGGCGGCCACCAGGACGTCTGGAGCAGGCGGAGGATGGGGCCATGCCCGGCCGAATCCGCGCGCGCCAGCTCCTTCACCAGCAGCTCCGCCGCGTGCTCCCGGACCGCCACATCGTCCGCGCAGAGCGCGTCCCCCAGCACCTCGAGCGCGTGCGCCATGTCCTTCGGGGCAGCGGAGGAAAGACGGGACACCCACTCATCCAGGGCACGGACTCGGTTCACCAAGGCTCCTCGGGGAGAATCCTCGGAGTAGCAGACCCCAGCGCAACATTCCCAAAGTTTCGCGCCATGCCCTCCGAGTGGAGCAACGCGGATCCCCATCTGTCGCCGGACGGGCGAACCGTGTACTTCATCTCCAATCGTCCACTCCCCGATGAGTCCGGCGCCCGCGCGTCGTATGACATCTGGGCCGCCTCGCTGGGCGCGGACGGAGAATGGGGAGACGCGCGACGCCTCCCCTCTCCCGTCAATGACGCAAACCTCGACGAGTGGTCACCCGCGGTCGCCGCCAACGGCAACCTCTACTTCGGCGGCGAGCGCTCGGGCACCCTCGGCGGCAGTGACCTCTGGGTCTCCCGCTGGGTCGACGGCGCATACCAACCGCCGGAGAACCTGGGCGCGGCCATCAACACGACGGCCCATGAGCTGGAGCCCTGGATTGCCCCGGACGAGAGCTGCCTCCTCTTCAGCGCCCTGCGCCGCCCGGAAGGGCTGGGTGGCTACGACCTCTTCCTCAGTCGCAGGGTGAATGGCACCTGGGAGCCCGCTCGACGCCTCTGCGAAGGAGTGAACTCGCGTGCCAGCGACTACAACCACAGCGTGTCCCCCGACGGGAAGTGGCTCTACTTCAGCAGCACCCGCCCCTTCACTGGCGACGTCGGCGAGCGGTTCGACACGCCACGCGACCAGACGCTGGCCCTGGAGGGCTGGACGGTGAACGTCGACACCCGCCTGACGAGTGGAAACAGGGCCGCGACGGACAAGGCCATCACCCTGCTGACAGCGCAATTGAAAGACATCGTCCGGCTGGTGCCCGATCCTCGCCAGGTCGGCGCTCGTCTCAGGACAGCTCTGGAAGGCGACTCCCGTGGCCCCCTGTCCGTAGGGCCAGCCCTCCTCACCGCGCGAGGGGCGCGAGCGCGGCCCGGATGAGCACCAGGGCCCGCTCGCGAATCCGCGCCGACAGGAAGTCCTCCGCCGTGGCATCGAGCGAGCGACAGGCGAGCGGAAACGCCTGCTCCAGATCCACGCGCACGTCGAGGACCACTTCGTCGAGCAGGGTTTCGACCGGGTCTCGTCCGACCTTGGACATCGCGCTGGCGATTCGCGCGGGGTTGACCAGTCGCGCGGACCAGTCCGCGAGCGCCTCCACCGAGAGGGCCTGGTGGGGACTCCACGCCTCGCTCTCGTCGAAGCGGCCCTCGTTGAACTCGTCGATCTTCCGTTTGACGGAGGCACGCGAACTGGGAGGGGCGCGCAGCTCGCTCTTGATGACCAGCCCCTCCGCCACGTTGTCGGAGATGGGAGGCAACCCCAACAGGCCGGGGACCCGCGTCGGATACCTCGTGGGGACGCTGTCCATGTCTCCGCGAGTGCCTCGCCGAATCACGGGAGGCGTCATCAGCCCTGCCTCCCTTGCCACGGCCTCCAGCTCCGGGTGGGCCAGCAAGCTGCCCTCGTCTTCGTCATCACGCACGAGCAGGACGTCGAACGGAGACCAGCGCAGGTCCGGCGCATACCAGATACCCGTCTGCACCGCGGACAGGCCCGGCACGGGCGGCACCTCGGGATGAGGATAGTGCCCGCCGAAGAGCTCCCCGTAGAAGTACACCGTGCCGGCCATTGCCCCCAGGGCATGTGCCATTCGCTCGGCCGCGTAGCCCAGTTGCGCTCGCACGAGCTGCCAGCCGAAGAAGGACTCCTCCTCGGTCAGCCACGCCTTGCGCTTGCCGAACCACGCCTGTCCCGCGCGCACGGCGATGACGAGCTGCGCGCCATGGACCTTCTCCAGTGCGATCCACGGGCCACCGGGACTCGGTACTGACTTCGGCTCGCCCGCCGCGGGCATCTTCGCGTACGTCCGAAATGGAGGAGGCTGTCCCATGCCCGGCAGAATGCCTGAAGTGGCCGTGCCGCGCTGCCCCGGGCCCCGCGACGTCACGCGGACGCGGCCAGGGAGGTGGGTGACTTCGCCTCGCCTCTTCGCACCGCTCCGGGTGACACGCCCATGAAGCGCTTGAACGCGCGACTGAAGGCCGCCTCGGATTGGTAGCCCATGCGCGCCGCCAGCTCGCCCAGCCCGGGACGCTCCTCCTTCAACGCGGTATGCGCGACGTACATCCTCCACCGCGCGAGGTAGTGCATCGGCGGCTCGCCCACCTGCCGGGTGAAGCGCGCGGAGAACGCGGAGCGGGACATCGCGACCCGCGCGGCGAGCGAGGCCACCGTCCACGGCTTCGTCGGCTCGCGGTGGATGAGCGCGAGCGCGCGCCCCAGCTCGGCGTCTTGAAGCGCTCCCAGCCAGCCCGTGCGCGCGCTGGAGTCCTGCGCCATCCACTCCCGGAGCGCCTGCACCACCAACACATCCGCCAGTCGGGTGATGACCGTTTCGCCTCCAGGCCGCAGCTCCTTCGCCTCGGCGGCCATGAAGCGCAGCGTGCTCTGGAGCCAGTCCATGCGCGGTGAGCCGGAGGGCTCCACGCGGATGAGGCTCGGCAACAGGGAGACCAGGTGCTGGGCCGCCGGATGGTCCAGCCGCACCGCGCCACAGATGAGCGTCGTGGGAGCCCCTCCGCCACCGTGACGGAGGACGGAGTAGCGCTCGCTCACGAGCTCCTCGGGAAGCTCCTCGAGCTTGCGCGTGGGGCCACCGCGCTCGCTCGACAAGCGATGCCCCTCACCATGCGGCACCAGCGCGAACGTGCCCGGTTGGAGCAACTGGTCCTCCGCGCCGTCGACCTCCAGCCAGCACTGCCCCGACGTCACCACATGGAACATCAGGCTGCCCTTCATCACCGGAAGCGCCAGCCCCCACGGCGCCGTCAGCTCCGAGCGGCAATAGAACGTGCCGCTCATCCGCAGGAAGTGCAGTGCCTCGCCGAGCGAGTCCACCGGAGGCATCAGGTCCGTCATGCCCCCAGTATCCGCGCCACCCTCCCCTTCGTCCAGCCACTCCTGGACGAACGAGCATGAACCAGCGACTCCTCATCATTGAGAGTCTCGCTCCAACTCTCGATATTGGATTTCAGGCAAGCCAATGCCGCCGGGGCCCAGGCCCCATGGAGAACACATGTTGACGGTGATGGGAGCGACGGGGAACACGGGCAAGAAGGTGGTGGAGCTGCTGCTGTCGGCCGGGCAGGAGGTCCGGGCGCTGGGCCGCTCCGAGGACAGACTCGCGGAGCTCCGCGCACGCGGCGCGGAGGTGTTCGTGGGAGACCCGAGCGACGCCGCGTTCCTGGCGAAGGCGTTTCGCGGCGCCGACGCCGTCTACACCCTGCTGCCCGCGGACCGCGAGTCGCCGGACTACCACGCGGACCAGCGGAGCAAGGGCGAGGCCATCATCCAGGCCCTCCAGGACAGCGGCGTGCGCCACGTCGTCGCGCTCAGCAGCCTGGGCGCGGAGCAACCCTCGGGCACGGGCCTGCTCGCCACGCTGCACGCCCAGGAGGAGCGGCTGAAGACGCTGAAGGACGCGAACGTGCTGCTGCTGCGCCCGGTGTCCTTCTTCGAGAACTTCTTCGACGCGCTCCACGTCATCGCGCATCAAGGCGTCAACGCGGACGCCGTGGACGCGGACCTCGCGATTCCCATGATTGCGTCTCGCGACATCGCGGACGTCGCGGCGAAGGCGCTGCTGCGCCGGGACTGGAAGGACCTCGCCATCCGCGAGCTGCTGGGCCCCAGGGACCTCAGCTATCGCGAGGCCACGCGCCTGCTCGGAGCCCGCCTGGGCAAGCCCGGACTCGAGTACGTCCAGCTCGCCCCGACGGAGATGACCCAGGCGATGATGCGGGCCGGAATGTCCGAGACCTTCGCCGGGCTCTATGTCGAGATGACGCGCGCCTTCAACGAAGGACGGGTCCTCCCTCGAGAGGGACGGACCGGGGCCAACACGACGCCGACGCGGTTCGAGGATTTCGTGGACGAACTCGCGCTCGCCGCCACGGAGCGGTGACTGGAAATGGGACGGACAATGGAGACGGTGCTGGGAGTCCTGACGTGGGGGGCCGTGCTGGGCTGCGGACTGATGGCGGGCGTGTTCTTCGCCTTCTCGACGTTCGTGATGAGCGGCCTGACGAAGCTGCCCGCCGCGCGAGGCATCGCCGCGATGCAGGCGATCAACGTCTCGGCGGTATCGGGCCTGTTCATCGCGGCGTTCATCGGCACCGCGCTGGCCTGCGCGGGGCTGGTGGTGCTGTCCGTCGGCACCTGGAGAGAGCCCGTCTCTTTCGCGCGAGTCCTGGGAGGGGCGGCCTTCCTCCTCGGGGGCTTCGCGGTGACGGCGGCGTTCAACGTGCCGCGCAATGACGCGCTGGCCACGCTGAACCCGGACAGCGCCGACGCCGCGGTCGCCTGGGCTCGCTACGCGTCAGGCTGGACGGCGTGGAATCACGTGCGGACGGTGGCGTGCCTCGCGGCGACGGTGCTCCTCACGCGCGCGCTCCGCTGAAGCCTCAGTCGACCTTCGCCACGCGGTTGCGGTCGCCGAGGAAGTCCTCGACACCCTGGGCAATCGCCTTCGCCACGTCCGTCTGGTAGGCGCTCGTGGCCAGGCGCTTCTCTTCATCCAGGTTCGACAGGAACGCGGTCTCCACGAGGATGGCCGGCATCTTCACGCCGAGCAGCACGTAGAACAGCGCCTCCTTGTGGCCCAGGCCCTTGATGTCCGAGTACTTGTTCGCCAGGGACGTCACCAGGCTGCGCTGCACCTGGTTGGCGAGCCGCGAGGACTCCTCGGTGTTCGCCTTCGTCGCCAGGTCCGCCAGGATGAACTGCAGGTCACTGATGCCCTTCTCGGACGACGCGTTCTCCCGCGCGGCCAGCCGGATGGAGTAGCGGTCCGCCGAGGTGTTGAGCGTGTACGTCTCGATGCCGCGCAGCTTCCGGCTCGCCGCGGCGTTGCAGTGGACGGAGATGAACAAGTCACCGCGCTCGGTGTTGGCGAACTTCGCGCGGTCCTCCAGGCGGATGAACCGGTCATCCTCACGCGTCAGGACGACCTCCAGCCCGCGCTCGCGCAGCTCGTCCGCCAGCTTGAGGGAGATGGAGAGCGCCACATCCTTCTCGCGCGTCCCCTCCTTGCCGATGGCGCCCGCGTCGTGCCCGCCATGTCCCGGGTCGATGACCACGCGCCGCACCTTGAGCCCCAGCTGCTCCGCCAGCGTCAGCTCCGCGCGGCGCGACTGCTTCGCCACCGCCTTGAGCCGCGCCTGCGCCACCTCGTCATCCACCGGACGCGTGATCGGCTTGGGCGGCTCCGACACCGTGGACATCGCGACCTCGACGCTCTTCGGCGCCTCGACGACCTTGGGCTTCTCGGTGACGACCTGCTGTGCGACGTGGACGGGCTCGGGCTCCGGGCGACGCTCCGGCGGGCGCGGCGTGGAGACCTTCGACGAGGCGACCTCGACCTTCGACATGGACGGGGCCTTCGCGTCGCGCTCCTTCGCGGCCAGCGCGGCGGCGAGCGCTTCGTCCAGCCCACTGCCCTCACCGGACGACTCACCGCTCACGGGCGCGCTGGGGTCCAGCCGGGGAATGATGGGAGACGGCTCACGAGCCAGCTTCTCGATGGCCCCCACCAGCGCGGAGGCAGGGCGCTCCGACGACGGCTCGACCTTGGCCACCGCCATGGCCTTCTCCTCCTGCACGGGCGCCTTGACGGGCGTGGTGGGCTTGACGCGCGACGGAGCCGGCGCGGCGGGGGCCCCCTTGGGCGTCGGGAGCGTGGCCAGCAGCGCCTTCATCTCCTTCGCCTGGTCACCCTTGCTGTTGGAGGCGAGCATGTCCGTCAGGACGCGGCGAGCGTCCTCCGGCCGGTCCATGCGGTGGACGTGGATGCGAGCCAGGGCCAGCGCGGCGTCGTCCGCCAGCCGGTGCTTCGGGTAGTCGCGGCTCAGCTTGTCGTAGTCCGCGATGGCCGACTTCAGGTCCTCCTCGACGAAGGAGATGCGGCTCAGCTCCTGGAGCAGCTCTCCCGCGGTGAAGAGGGCGTCGGGCGCGCGCTCGGACTTGGGGTGGCTCTTGGCCACCGCCTCGAACTTGTGCACCACGTTGAGCCAGTGGTGGCGCAGCTTGCGTCGGGACGCGTCGTCCTTCAGCGCGTAGTAGGCGCGCCGGGCCCCCTGGTACGCCGCCTCGGCCTCATCCCGCTTCGCGGCCCCGACCGTGCCCGGGACGAGCAACAGCAGCATGGGCAGCACAAGCAACAGGCGTGGGCACATGAAGAACCTCCGGCGAACTGGGAGCTACAGGCGTGTGTCACACGGCCCCACGTCACCGGCAAATTTTCAGCCCCCGGCGCACCCGCTCAACGCAGCCAGCCCAGCACTCCCGCCAGGTCCTGGTCGATGACCCGGGCCCAGCCGGGCTCCCTGGGCACCACCGCCGCGAGCACCTTCGTCCCGTTGCGCACCGGCGCCCGGCCCGGACGCACCCGCGCGCGGACCTCCATCTTCACGTCCTGCCGGAAGTAGTGCGCGGGGAACACCACTTCCCCCCGAGCCTCCGGCAGCGGCCCATCCGGCGTCAGCCACACCAACGCACCCAGTCGCAGGGGCTCCACCTCCGAGCGCACCAGCCGCCGGGCCTCGCGGGTGAACATGGCCACCGCCCCGAGCGCGCCCAGCGCCAGTCCGAAGGGCAGCCACCCCATGCGCGACGCACGCGCCCGCGCGAAGGTCGCCTCACGGGGACGGCCCGGCGCGGCCGGGTCCACCAGCAGCTTCACCACCGCGCCGTGCCCCAGCCCCTCCGCGTACTCCGCGAAGGTGCGGACGTTCGACACGGAGTGCTCCACGTTCTCGAAGGTGTAGAGGACCTCGAGCGAGCCCTCGGCGCCGTCGCGCTGGTCCGTCGGCGGAAGCCGCGTGGCCACCAGCACCCCGTCCACTTCCTCGGCCCGCGCGTTGAAGCCGTGCTCCTCCACGAAGAAGCGACCCGCCCAGGTGGCCCCGGCGCCGAGCAATGCCATGAAGGCCAGCCCGAGCACGGCGTCTCTGGCGAGGCGCCCCATCGCGCCGGGGACCTGCGTCAGTCGAACCTTTCGAGGTGCATGCGGAATGGCGAGCTGCATCGGCCCGACAGCCTACACGCGATCGACGCGTCCGCCAGCCGGGCCACACGTCGGCCGCTACTCTCCTCGGGCGCGCTTCTGGGCCTCCCCCAGCTTGTAGAAGATGCTGCTGTCACGGGCCTTGAAATCCTGGCCCGCCCTCGAGTTTCGCTTGAGCTGACGCAGCTCGTCCTCCTTGGCGGGCACCGTGGCGGGGGGATTCTTGTACTCCCCACACAGGCTGCCGAACACGCGCCGGAAGTTGCCGTCGGCGAGGAGGGTGATGCGCAGGCCCAGCGAGGCGCTTCCCTTCGACGGCCAGGTCACCTTGAAGACGTCCTTTTCGGGCGTCTGGATGGTGACCTCCGAGCCGTTCACCATCGCCTCGATTCCCACGTCCTCGCAGTCCAGCTTCGAGCCGTACTGGACCCCCTTGGCGTCGACGGAGATGAGGCAGTCCGACTTCAAATGCCAGAAGCCCACGGCTTCGAGCCGAGGCTCCTTCTCGCCCTCCGGCTGGGAGACGAACACCTGCACCTGGCTGCGCGAGCGCGAGAAGTAGTAGAGGCCCGGATCCTTCAGGTCGAAAGAGCCGCCGCCCAGCATGGTGAGGCGCAGCGCGGGTGTGAGCTCACACGTCGCCTCCGGTGTGGCCGGAGTGAGCTCCTTGCGTTGCGCGAGCGCGGCCGACGAGACACCCACGCAGAGCAACGCCAGCAGACCAGAGACACGATTCACGAAAGACTCCACGGCGGAAAAGCGGTGATTCTCGCGAGGCCACCGTGGACCCGTCAATGACGGCGGACACTCGTCAGCCCTGCTGTGGCAGGCGCACCCAGACGCCGCGGAAGCGCTTGCGCGAGGGGTCCTTGAGCTTCTTGCACACCACCCCGTCGAGCGGCATCGAGCCGTCATCGCTGAGCAGCAGAATCTCCTCCGCGTCCTCGGGCGTGAAGAACGCCTCCGGGTTGAAGCCCTTCAGGTCCACGTCGCTCGCGAGGACGGGCGCATCGTCTCCGCCGGCCCAGGTGAACAGGTGCGAGGTGCCTCCGCCGTCCGTGCCGCCACTGATGATGAGGTAGCGGCCGTGCCACCACGAGAGGGAGCGGATGCCCATGCCCCCCAGGTCCACCAGTCGGGGCTCGCCCACGCGCGCGGAGGCGCCCTCCAGCACCATCTCCTTCGGATTGAGGACCGGGACGAGCAGCGCCTTCCCCTGGGGCACGGGACTGCGGAAGCCGATGAGGATGGACGCGCCATCCGCCATCGCCGTCATGCCCTCGATGTTGAGTCCACCGGGCGCCTTGGGGGCCAGGCCCTCGGCATCCGCGAGGCGGAACGCGCCGAGCCGCGGCGCCGCGAGCAGGTCATCCAGCAGTCGCGTGTAGGGCCGTCCCACGAGTTGGGGCAGGCCTTGTGTCTCCTCGGTGGCGAAGAAGCGCAGCCGGCTGGGCGCCTTCTTCCCGGCGCTGTCGCGTCCATGCGAGGTGAGCCAGAAGGAGTACGCGCCCAGGCCCGTGGCCGCCTCGATGTCCGCCTCCGGGGCCTTCTTCTTGTGGGCTGGCAGCTCCAGTTCCGGGGACAGGTCCACGCCGCGCACGGGAGGACCGCCGCGCCGGGCGTCGTAGACGCGGAGGATGTTGTCCTCGTCGTCACCCACCACGAACAACGAGCCACCGAGCGCCACCGCGCCGGAGGCGTCACACATGCCCTCGAAGACGAGGACGTCGCGACCGGAGCCCCCTTCGGCCGGAACGCTCTCCGGCCCCGCCTGGACGCCCCGGGCCGCACAGCCCGCGATACCGATTCCCACGATGATGGAGGCCAGCCTCATAGACCCCCAGATCTCATCACTCACCCCGCCTCCGGGAAGTCCTCCCGCCCGAAATGTGGGTTGCCAGACGCCCGCGCCCCACAACGCACCTGGAAAATAATCACAGCAGCGCGCGGGAAAGCGCGCTGGCGATTGAGCAGACAGTGCCCCCTGTCTGCCCTTTTGGGCTCGACGGGTCCGCTCCGACACCCAGAAAACATTCCGTCGGACATGTTTTTGCTGGAATCGTTACTCCACCTGGGGTGAACTCCATGAGCTGTCGCACGGTTCCATCAGTTCACGCGTTGCACTGGTGATTCATTGACGCCTGGAGGCCCCCCGGAATGAAGCGTCGAAGCACGTCCGCATCCCCCGCGGAAGTCGTCATCCTGCGCCCGTCTTCGACACTCTTTTCGACCCCTCACCTGGGACGCCTCACGGGAATGTCCGAGGAGGGCCTTCCGCTGGTGGACTTCGAGGGGAACCCCTCCGGGCCGGTTCCCGCTCGAGTGCTCGCGGGCGCGAGCACGACCCACCTGGAGGAGGTGCCAGTCCAGACGGAGGTCCTCCTCTCCTTCGAGGGAGGGCAGCCAGACCGACCCATCCTGATGGGACTGCTCGAGCCGAGGAAGGGGCTCCTTCGCGCCGTGGAAGCCAAGGCCCCAGCGCTGCCCGTCACCGCCAGCGTGGATGGCCAGCGCATCGTCCTGGAAGGACAGGACGAAATCGTGCTGCTCTGCGGTGAAGCCAGCATCACCCTGCGTCGGAATGGACGTGTCGTCATTCGTGGCACCCACATCGAATCGCACTCCTCGGGCGTTCAACGAATCAAAGGCGCCGCGGTGAAGGTGAATTGATGGCGGCTCCGCGCCGGTGCCCCGTCATGTGGGACATCATGGAGGAGCACCTCGAGGAGGCGGCCTTCCTCGCCAATCAGTGGCAGAGGGCCTGCCGCTCCCCTGACTATTGCTTGCACGAGGTGGCTCAGGGACCCGAGACGCGTTTGAGGGCCCATCTGGACGGATTGGCCTGTGCGGGCCCGGAAGCCCCTGAGCGCATCCTGATGCCCTGGTTGGAGAGCGACAGGTCCGAGGAGGTCTTCGTCGCGGCCCTCGCACTGCTGGCAACGGGTGCGCCCCTGGACTGGGTCCTCCCGTTCTTCGAGGACGAGCCCGGTCCGCGCAGGGTCGCCATCTCCAGGGCACTGAGCCTGGCACGCCACGAAGGCATCCCTGGCCTCCTTCGAAGCCGCGAGTTCCACGCGCACCCCCGCCTTCAGGCAGAGGCCATCCGTGTCCTGTGCCTTCGTGGCGAAGCGCTCGGGTCCGAGACCCTGTTGCCGCTGCTGCGGAGCGAGTCTTCCGAACTCAAGGCAGCGGCCCTGAAGGCGGTCCGCGATGACACGCCAACGGTGCGCACCCTGCTGGAGTCAGCCCTCGGTTCGCAAAGCCCCGACGTGCGCATCGCCGCCGGGCAGACGGCGTTGGTCCTGGGATATCCCGCCGCGCTCCAAGCCCTCCGGCGGCCCCTCGACAGCACGGCCCCCGAAGCCGCGCGGGCCCTGGCGGTGCTGGCGGCGGCGGGGCAGGCCGAAGACGTCGCGCGGATGGCCGCCGCGCTGGCCATCCCCGGTTTGGAATCAGCGGCCCTGTGGGCGCTGGGCCACTCCGGCTGGCGCCACGCCGCGGAGCTCTGTCTGGAGGCCATGAAGCACGAGAGGACCGCTCGCCTCGCGGGCGAAGCATTCTCGCGCGTGACAGGGCTGCGGCTGGAAGGCGACTTCGCACGACCCTCCACGCTCGAGGAGCACGGCCTCCCCCCTTTCGAGGAGGACGACCTGGACGCGGACCTCGTTCCTTCTCCTGAAGCCACCCTGCCCCTCCCCGATGCCGCCGCGGTCGCCCGCTGGTGGATGAAGGAGAAGGACCGCTTCCCTCCGAAGACGCGCTACCTCCGTGGCCAGCCCATTTCACCAGAGGGTGTGTGGAAGGCCCTCGCCACGGAGCCCATGCGCGGGCGCGGACAGCTCGCGCTCGACCTGGCGGTCCAGACCCAGGGCGCCGTGCGCTTCGACACGTGCACCTGGACGAAACGGCAAGCCGAGGTCCTCGCTACCGGTATGGCCAGCGCCAGACAGGGCCGCCAGCGATTCACCGCGCGATGAGCATGCCCGCCAGGGGAGTACCGCCATGCTGCAAATCAAGAACGCCACTCCCTTCGTACCCGCGCTCTACCTGTTTCCGGACGAGAAGGGCGTGGACACCCTGTATGTGGTCCTCAAGGCGACCTTCGCGATGACTTCCAATGGGCTGCGGGTCGCGGAGGCCCAACAGGCCGTCGCGCACGTGGACGAGCACTGGGGCGCCCCCGGGGAATCCAGCCTCAAGTACGCAGGCGAATCACATCTCATGAAGCGCGGCACGGACGTGGTCCTCGTCGGCGACGCCCACGCGCCCAAGGGGCTCCCCACGACAGACTTTGGCGTCTCCCTCTCCGTGGGCACGCTCAAGAAGCTGGTGCAGGTCCACGGAGACAGGACCTGGAAGGCGGGCCTCCTGGGGGCATCTCCCACCGCGCCCATTCCGACGACGCGGGTGCCATTGACGTGGGAGCGGGCCTACGGAGGCCGACACCAGACGGGCCCCCAGAGCTTCCTCGCCGAGATGCGAAACCCCGTGGGCGTGGGCTTCCGGGGCCAGCGCGAAGCCAGGGAGATGCACGGAACGCCCCTGCCCAACCTCCAGCATCCCGGCTTCCCCCTCACCAGCCTGTCCGACAAGTCACCGCCGCATGGCGTCGGCTTCGTCGCTCCGTCCTGGCAGCCGCGCATGGGCCTCGCCGGAACGTATGACGAAGCCTGGAAGAAGCACCGCGCGCCCTACTTCCCACGAGATTTCGACACGCGCTTCTTCCAGGCCGCTCCCGAGGGGCAGATCTACCCGACCTGGCTGAAGGGCGGCGAGCCCGTGGAGCTGATCAACGCCGCCCCTGAAGGCGTCCAACGCTTCCACCTGCCCGAGGTGGACCTGGAGACCTCGGTGCGCATCGCCGGCAAGGAAGAGAAGCCACGCCTGCACATTGAAACGATGCTCCTGGAGCCAGACAAGCACCGATTCTCGTTGACGTGGCGAGGCTTCGTGCCTTGCGACAAGCGCGCCTTGAAGATCGAAAAGGTGACGGTGGCGGTGAAGCGCATGACGGGGGTGCGGACGTGAGTGGATTCAACCCCTTCGTGGAGGTCGTGGGACTGGGAGCCACCACCCCGGTGGGGCTCGACGTGCCGACCACGGAGACCTCCGTCCGAGCGGGGCTCGTGCGATTCGTGGAGGCAGGCATCCTGAACCAGGTCCTGGAACGGCAGGTGGCGTCGTTCCTCGCAGAGCGCTACCTGCCGCCCCTGGAGGTCGATGGGACACGCCTCTCCAACACCTGGATTCGCATGTTGCGTTTGTCCACTTACGCGCTCGCCGAAGCATGCGTGGGGCTCACGGGCCCAGCGCCCCTGCTCCTGGCAATCTCCGAGGACCGGTGGGGAATCCAACTTCCCGCCTCACGGGTGATGCTTGAGCAGTTGGCACGACAGACAGGCGTGCGGCTCGATATCGCCAACAGTCGGGTCTATCGACACGGCGGCGCTGGCGGCATCTTGGCCCTGCGAGACGCGATGCGGCTGCTGTCCACGGGACACGCCTCCACCGTCATCGTCGGGGGACTGGACACCTTCAACCATCCCCGGAGACTGGCCGTGCTGGACTCGGAGGACAGACTGCGTCCCCGAGGCACGGACAGCTTCATTCCAGGAGAGGCCGCGAGCTTCCTGCTCCTGTCGACCCCTGCCGCCGCGCGCCGCTGCGGCCTCGAGCCCGTGGCGCGCATCACCCACGTGGGAGTCGGCGCGGAGCGAGGGCACCGCTACGCCGAGGAGCCCTACCTCGGAGACGGCCTGGCTCACGCCTTTCAGGCGCTCTTCGCGGGGATGCCGGGCAACGCCCCCAAGGTGCACTGCGTGTTCGCTGGCTTCAACGGAGAGAGCCTGCCGACCAAGGAGTGGGGCGTGGCCTACTTGCGAAACGCGGAGCGCTTCTCGGAGGCGCTTCGCATCGAACATCCCGCGGACTGCGTGGGCGACGCAGGCGCGGCGTTGGGGCCGTTGATGCTGGTGCTGGCCGCGGAGCGCCTGCGCGCCGGACACCTGAAGGGCCCCACCCTGGTCTGGAGCACCTCCGACCTCGAGGCGCGCGCGGCGGCGCTCATGCTGCCCACATAGAACGACGACAGTGGGAGTCCGGAAGGAGGAGGACCATGGAGATTGGTGAAGAGGTGGCCGTCTCGGAATTCGTCTCGGAAGAGTTACACAACGAGAAGACCTGCCCCTGGCACGAGCAGGGCGACGCGCACTCCCAGAAGATGTTGCTGCAGAACCCTGACGATGACGCCGTGGGAGGCATGGCGCCGACGGACGGTGGCGTGCTGGGCAGGAAATTGAAGGACGCCAAGAACCACCCGCCCGCGGCGAACAAGGTCTCCTTGATGTTCAAGAAGGGGGAGGTCGCGACCTATGGAAGCGTCAAGCGCCCGAAGCTGATTCAGACCTACGAGCGCCAGGACGAGGAGGAGGAGGAGTACGCGCTCCAGTACGCCCCCCATCACCTCATCCCAGGAAACGAGTCGCTCAAGGGCACCTCCGTCGTTCCGTTCATGGGAGACGAGAACTGCATCGCGGACTACAAGAAATCCATGTCGAGTTACATCAAAGCGGGATACTCCATTGGCTATGACATCAACGCAGCGGAGAATGGGGAGTGGTTGCCAAGCCCTTATGCCCTCTCCAATTGCAATGAATGGCCTGCGGACCTGGGACTCAAATACCTCAAGAAGCGCAAGGATGAGTTGATTGGCGAGGAAACAGAGGCCTTCAAACCCGCCTACGTCGCTGCCGCCATCGAAGCCTCCGGTGGAAGGCAGTTCCACATGCGTCACATGCGCTACTCGGAAAAGGTGACGGAGATACTCCAAGCCATCGGCGAGCGCCTGGCGGTGATGGCCGACGATTCATGCCCCCTGGCGAAGAAGAGCAAGGCCAAGGACGTGGATGAGTTCGATCCCCCCCTGGGACTCACCGCGCGCCTGCATTCGCTCTCCCAGAATCTCCGAGGACTGCTGACGAAATCCGTCTGGCGCCCCCCATTGTATACGGACTCCCTCACCCAGGAATACGCGGACGAAATGGTTCATCAGAAGAAATTCGCCAGGTCCAAAGCCAAAGGCAGCATCACCCAGATTCTCTGAGTCATCACGATGCAAGCGACCCCGAAATACTACATCCTCGAGTCGGGAAGCCACGACATGATGCTCATCTACCCCGTGCCGAACCCGGGGCTTCGAGATCGCTGGTGGGCTGGTAAACCCTTCCAGCGTCCGCCCGCACAACCCATCGTCGCCGAAATCAGGACGGGTACCGAGCAGGGCGAACTGCTGGATTACTTCAATGCGGCCTCACTCATGAGCAATGCGCTCCATGCGGCGTTGCTCGAGGCCGGTGTGGACAACCTCGACGTCTATGACGCCGTCATCCAGAGCGAGGATGGAACCGTCATCCACCGGGGATACAAGGCCTTCAACGTCATCGGGCTGGTGCGGGCCGCGAACCTCGCGGAGACCGTCTTCCATTCTCCCGACAGCTCCACCCTCATCGATGCGAGCATCGACCACCTGGCGATTGATGGCGACAAGCCCCGTGGACTCAAGCTCTTCCGGCTCGCGGAGAACGTCAGCGCGGTCCTCGTCAGCGAGGACGTCAAGCGCGTACTGGAGTCAAAGGCCTTCCCGCATCTTCGCTTCCTGGAGCCCCACGAGTTCGTGAGCGCCTGACGGCTCGCGCCCAGAAAGAAAGGACCTTCCCGTGCCCACCTTCGTCAATGGCCGAGGCGTCACCCATGGCGGAAGCAAGGGACAGAGCATCGTCCTGCCAGACGTCTGCAAGACACCGTCGCCCGCAGGCCCGGTCCCCATTCCCTACCCCAACGTGGGTCGCTCAGCGGACGCGGCGGATGGCCCCAAGACCGTCACCATCGAAGGACACATGCCCATGGTGAAGGGCGCCACCTACAGCGTCTCGTCGGGCGATGAGGCCGGCACCGCGGGAGGTGGCGTGGCCAGCAGCGCCACCAAGGGTCCTTGTGAGTTCATGATGTACTCCTTCGACGTGAAGTTCGAAGGCAAGAACGTGTGTCGCCTCGGCGACCCGCTCTTTCACAACAAGAAGAACACCCTGGGCTGACCGCCCCCAACATGCCGCCTGACGTCGGGGGCCCTACTCCAGCTCGCGCTGGAGCTTCGCCAAAAGGTTGAGCGCATCCAGCGGCGTCAGCGTATTGACGGACACCGCCTTGAGCGTCTCCAGCGCCTGCTGGTGCGAAGCCGGAAGCACGGGGGCGGCCGGGGCCACGGGCGCGGGTTCTCCGAACAGGCCGAGCTGCGCCGTGGACGTCGCGCGCTTGGGGTTCTGCCGCACCGCCACGCGGGGACGTCCCGCGTCGTCCAGCTCCCCTGACTCCAGGTTCTGGAGCAGCTCCCGCGCCCGCCCCACGACCTCCGAGGGCAGCCCCGCGAGCTTCGCGACCTCGATGCCGTAGGAGCGGCTGGCTCCTCCGGGAATCAGCTTGCGCAGGAAGATGACCTTGCCGCCCTGCTCCTTCACGGCGATGCACAGGTTCTTCACCCGCGTCCGCTCGCGCGCCAGGTCCACCAGCTCGTGGTAGTGCGTGGCGAACAGCGTGCGCGCGCTCACGTGGTCATGCAGGTGCTCCGCCACCGCCCACGCGATGGAGAGCCCGTCGAACGTCGACGTCCCGCGGCCAATCTCATCCAGGATGATGAGGCTCTTGCGCGTGGCGTGGTGGAGGATGTGGCTGGTCTCCGTCATCTCCACCATGAAGGTGGATTGGCCCCGCGCCAGGTTGTCCGCCGCGCCCACGCGCGTGAAGATGCGATCACACAGGCCGATGCGCGCCGCCTTCGCGGGAACGAACGAGCCCGCCTGCGCCATCAGCGCCGTCAACGCCACCTGCCGCATCACCGTGCTCTTGCCGGCCATGTTCGGACCGGTGATGACCAGCAGCTGCGCGTCCTCCGGGTCCATCCGCACGTCGTTGGGAACGAAGGACTCCCCCGCCCCCAGCATGCGCTCCACCACCGGATGCCGCCCGGCGGTGATGCTCAGCACCTCCGACGCGTCCACCTCCGGCCGCGTGTAGCCATACTCGGACGCGCACCGCGCGAAGGACAGCAGCGCGTCCGCCGCGGCCACCGCCTCCGCCGCCGAGCGGATGCGCGGGGCCGCCGAGGCGACCTTCGCCCGAAGCTCCTCGAACAACTGGAGCTCCAGCGCGCACCGCTTCTCCTCCGCGGTGAGCACCAGCTCCTCGTGCTCCTTCAACTCCGGCGTGACGAAGCGCTCCGCCCCCACCGTGGTCTGCTTGCGGATGTAGTCCGCCGGCACCAGGTGCAGGTTCGACTTCGTCACCTCCAGGTAGTACCCGAAGACCTTGTTGTAGCGGATCTTGAGCGAGCCGATGCCGGTCCGCTCCTTCTCCCGCTGCTCGATCTTCAGCAGGATGTCCTTGCCGGACGTGGACAGCTCCACCAGCGTGTCCAGCTCCGCGTGGTAGCCCTGGCGGATGAGGCCGCCTTCCTTCAGCACCACGGGAGGCTCGTCCACCACCGCGCGCGCCAGCAGGTCCGCCAGCTCCGGCAGCGCCGTCAGTGGCCCCGCGAGCGACTTGAGCAGCGCCGTCTGGCACCGCGCCAGCGCCACCCCCAGCCGGGGAAGCTGCGCCAGCGACAGGCCCAGCGCGCGCAGGTCCCGCGCGTTGCCCGCGCCCAACGAGAGCCGACCCGTCAATCGCTCCAGGTCCGCCACTTCCTTGAGGATGCCGGTCAGCTCCTCGCGCCACACGCTGCGCGCGGACAGCTCCTCCACCGCGTCCAGCCGCGCGTGGATCTCCGGCAGCGAGCCCAAAGGGGACGCCAGCCAGCGCGCCAGCTTGCGCGCGCCCAGGCTCGTCACCGTCCGGTCCAGCACGCCGAGCAGCGAGCCCTTGCGTCCCCCGTCGCGCTGCGAGCGCAGCACCTCCAGGTTGGCGCGCGAGGACTCGTCCATCAGCAGGCTGCCCGAGCGCTCCTGACGGCTGAGCCGGTCCACGTGGGCCGCGGGCGTCTTCTGCGTGTCCTTCAGGTAGCGCAGCGCCGCGCCCGCCGCGCTCGTGGCCATGGGCGCGTCATCCAGCCCGAAGGCGGACAGCGACTGCACCGCGAAGTGCGTGCGCAGGAACCCCGCCGCGCGCACGGGCTCGAAGGCCGCGGCCTCGCTCTCCGCGATGGAGGGCACGCGAGGCAGCCGCGCGCACACCCGAGCGACCTCCGCGGAATCGCGCTGCCCCGCGGGCACCAGCAGCTCCCGGGGCTCCACGCGCGACAGCGACTCCGCCAGCTCCTCCGCGGAAGCGGCCTCCATGGCGAGGAACTCTCCGGTGGACGCCTCCAGCAACGCCCCGCCCCACCCGCGCTCGCTCCAGCACACGGCGGCCAGGAAGTTGCTGTCGCGTGGCTCCAACACCTCCTCGTCCAGCACCATGCCGGGGGTGATGACGCGCGTCACCTCGCGGCGGACGATGCCGGGCCCGGTGCCGGCCTCCTCCACCTGCTCGCAGATGGCGACCTTGAGGCCCTCGCCGATGAGGCGAGCGATGTAGCGGCGCGACGAGTGATAGGGGATGCCGCACATGGGCACCTTGTCGGCGCCCTTGGCCCTGGCGGTCAGGGTGATTTGGAGGATCTCCGAGGCCCGCACGGCGTCCTCGAAGAACATCTCGTAGAAGTCCCCGAGCCGGAAGAAGAGCACCGAGTCCGGGTGAAGGGCCTTCACCTCCAGGTACTGGCGCATCATCGGCGTCAGGGACGCGATCTCCCTCGCGCCCGAGCCGTCGCTCGCCTTCTCCCCTTCCGGGCCGACGTCGGGCGTCGGGTCCACGGGGAGCTCCGCCACCGCTGCCTTGGCTGCCTT
The DNA here is from genome assembly GCF_013372595.1 of Myxococcus sp. AM011. NCBI lineage: Bacteria > Pseudomonadati > Myxococcota > Myxococcia > Myxococcales > Myxococcaceae > Myxococcus > Myxococcus sp. AM011. The sequence goes on along the minus strand of NZ_JABXEM010000044.1, from coordinate 42 downwards.
CATCTGCTGCGTCACGGCCATCCCCGCCCTTCTCTCATGCCC
>NZ_JABXEM010000449.1:0-4943 GCF_013372595.1 Myxococcus sp. AM011 | reverse complement strand
GCCCCGGAGCCCGTGGCCGAAGCCCCAGCCCAGCCACCAGCGCCCGTCGTCACCACGGCGCAGGTCGACGTGAGCCAGGAGGCCATCGACGTCACCGTCGAGGGCGAGTCCGTGGCCAACCGCAAGCGTCGCTCCGCCGAGGCGGTGAAGGTCATCGAGACGGAGAACCTCCAGCGCGAGGCCGTGGACATGGGCCAGGCGCTGGCGCGCACCGAGGGCGTAGGCGTGCGCCGCGCGGGAGGCCTGGGCAGCCGGGCGCGCTTCTCCCTGGCCGGACTCGCGGATGACCAGGTCCGCTTCTTCATCGACGGCGTGCCGCTGGAGCTGGCCGGTTACGGCCCGGACTTCGCGAACGTCCCCGTCAACCTCGTGCAGCGCATGGAGGTGTATCAGGGCGTGGTGCCGGTGCGCTTCGGCGCGGACGCGCTGGGCGGCGCGGTGCAGATCGTCACCACCGAGAACCTCCTGGGCAGCCGCGCCTCCGCGTCCTACGAGATTGGCTCGTTCGAGACCCACCGCATCGCCGCGAGCGCGCAGCATGTCGCCAGCGCCTCTGGCCTGTTCGCCCGCGCCAGCGGCTTCTTCGACTCCAGCCCCAATGACTACCGCGTCGACGTCCGGGTGGAGAACAGTTCGGGCCAGCTCAGCGACGCGCGGCTGCCGCGCTTCAACGATGCGTTCCGCGCGGGCGGCGGCGGTGTGGAGGTCGGCTTCCTGGACAAGCCCTGGGCCCGCCGCCTCGTCCTCCGTGGCTTCGCCTCGGCGTCCACCCAGGAGATTCAACACGACACGACGATGAAGGTGCCCTACGGCGAGGTCGACTCGGGCAACCGGTCCGGCGGCGCCACGCTCCGCTTCGAGCACACCTATGGCAACGGCCTCATCGCCGATGCCGTCGGCGGCTATGTCTTCCGACAGGCGCGGCTGAGCGACCTGGGCCGCTGCGCCTACGACTGGTTCGGCCGGTGCATCACCGAGCTGCCGCAGGCCGGAGAGATGGAGAGCCGCGCCGTCGACCGGCACGTGGGGCAGCACACGGGCTTCGCGCGCATCAACCTGGGCTGGAGCCTCACCCCCAACCAGATGCTGCGGCTCGCGGTGTCGCCGACCTGGGTGAGGCGCACGGGCGAGGACCGCGCCCTCCGGAGCACGGGAGGCGTGGACCCGCTCAGCGCCCGCCGTGGCCTCTACACCCAGGTGACCGGGTTGGAGCACGAGCTGGATGCGCTCGACGAGCGGCTGGAGAACATCGCCTTCGTGAAGAGCTACGTGCAGCTCGCCCGCGCGGAGCGGCTGCTGCCCGACAACAGCTTCATGGCCGTGGACCGGGACACCTTCACCTTCGGCATCGGTGACGCGCTCCGCTACCGGCTGTCGTCCCTGTTCACCGCCAAGGCCTCGTACGAGTGGGCCACGCGCCTGCCCCGTCCCGACGAGCTGTTCGGCGACGGCATCCTCATCGACGCGAACCTCGAGCTGGAGCCGGAGACCAGCCACAACGTCAACCTGGAGCTGGCGTTCGACTCGCGGGAGACGCGGCACGGCGCGTTCCGCGGCGGCGTCATGGGCTTCGCGCGACTGGCGGACCAGCTCATCATCCCCCAGGGGCGGGAGGGCTACTTCACGTACCAGAACGTCTTCGCGGCGCGCAGCCTGGGCGCCACCGGCGCGGCCGGGTGGACGTCTCCGGCCCAGTACCTCTCGCTGGACGGCAACCTCACCTGGCAGGACGTCCGCAATGTCTCCAGCGAGGGCGCCTTCGGACTCTTCGAGGGGCAGCGCCTCCCCAACCGGCCTCACCTGCTGGCCAACGGCAGCGCCCGGTTCCAGTTGAGCGGCGTGGCCTCGTCTCGCGACGAGCTGTCGCTGACCTGGCACACCCGGTACATCCACGCGTTCTACCGGGGCTGGGAGAAGCTGGGCAGCCAGGCCTCGAAGCAGGACATCGACGCGCAGCTCCTGCACTCGCTGGCCCTCACCTACGTCACCCGGACCGCGCGCGCGACCTTCAGCTGGACGGTCGACGTGCAGAACCTGACCGACGCCACCGCCATGGACTTCATGGGCGTGCAGCGTCCCGGCCGAAGTGTCTCCGCCAAGGTGGTCGCGGAGCTCTGAGTCATCAACACGCAGTCGCAGTCATCTTTCTCCGAAAGGCATTCACCCATGAAGATTCGCTCGTTCTTCCCCCTGTCGCGCATCACCGCCGCGGCGCTCGCGCTGTCGCTGTTCGCGGGCTGCAACGATGACGACGACGACAAGGATCCGGATCCGACGCCCGGCACCGGCCCCATCTACGCCGCCATCACCCAGGTGAGCGCCGACAACGAGTCGCTGAGCTATGTCGTCCTGACCGACAAGGTCGACGCCACCACGCCCCTGTCGCTCGAGAACGCCATCGAGGTCCCGGGCCGCGCGCTGGGCTCGGGCATCGCGAAGAATGGCCTGCTGTACGTGAGCAGCAGCGAGGGCGCCGTCGTCACGCGCTACAAGCTGACGGCGAACGGCACGCTGGAGAAGGACAAGGACTCGCAGGGCCGCGACGCCGAGGTCAGCTTCCAGGGAAGCGGCGTCAGCTCCATCGGTGAGTACCAGCACCAGTTCCAGTACGTGTCGGAGACGAAGGCGTATTACGTCGACGGCCGCTCGGGGAAGGTCATCGTCTGGAACCCCACCGCGATGACGGTCACCAAGGCCATCACCCTGGAAGGCCTGGCCGTCGAGGGCGCGCTGAGCACCTTCGCGTCGGCGCCGGTGCGCGTGGGCGGCAAGATCATCATCCCCATCGGCTGGCGCCCGAGCGCGAGCATCGGCATCACCAAGCAGGCCGGCGTCATCGTGGTGGACACGGCGGCGGACACGGCGAAGATCGTGACGGACGACCGCTGCGGCTATGTGCGTGACGGCGTCGTCGGTCCGGATGGCCTCGTCTACCTGGCCACCGAGGCGTACGGCGCGGCCGTGTATCGCACGGCGGGCCCGGAGACCACGCCGGTGCCCTGCCTGCTGCGCTTCAACACGCAGACCGAGAAGTATGACACGGACTTCTTCCGCGAGCTGGGAGACCTGACCAACGGCAACGCCACGGGCTCCCTGCTGCGCGGCCCCAACGGCACCGCGTACCTGCGCGTCCTGGACGAGACGTCCTACACCGTCGTCCCTGGCACGCACCCCCGCGCCGTGGCCAGCGCGTCCGCGTGGCGCTTCTGGCAGCTGAACCTCAGCACCTTCGTGGCCACGCAGATCACCACCATCCCCGCGTCCACGGGCAGCACGTTCCTGTATGACGTGACGGACAGCCGCACGCTCTTCACGGAGTTCACGAACAACTCCTCCGTGACGAACTTCCGCGACCTGACCAGCCAGAACGGCGCGGTCGCCTTCAGCACGCAGGGCCTGGTCTTCTCCTTCCTGCAGCTGCGCTAGTCCCCTTCATTCTTCCGGGGCGCCGGGTGCGGAAGATCGCATCCGGCGTCATGGAAGCCGGCTTCAACGCAACCCGAAACACCCGACGCTGCGATGACGAGCGGTCATCCCGACGACGCCTGAGAGACCGACCATGCACATCGTGGAAATCGTCAAGGATGTCTTCGTGCAGTGGGGTGCCAACTGGGTGCTCTGGCTGCTGTTCGCCCTGTCGCTGGTGAGCATTGGCATCATCATCGAGCGGTGGATTGTCTTCCGCAGCAAGCAGGACCTGGTGCGCGAACTGTCCGGCGCGCTGGAGGAGACGCTGGCGAGCGGCGACTTCCCCTCCGCCATCTCCAAGCTGGAGAAGCGCACGTCCGTGGGCGCCACGGTGGCCCGCGCTGGACTCCGGCTGGCGCCGCAGGGAATGACGGCGGCGGAGAAGGGCATGCAGAGCGCGCTCGCGATTGAGCGCTCCACGTTGGAGAACCGGCTGGCCTTCCTGGGCACGCTGGGCAACAACGCGCCCTTCATCGGGCTGTTCGGCACCGTCATCGGTGTGCTCCTGGCCTTCGAGGCGCTGAGCGAGACGACGGCCGGCGCGGTGGTGGGCAAGACGAGCCAGGTCGCCTCCAACGCGGTGATGGGCAGCATCGCCGAGGCGCTGGTCGCCACGGCCGTGGGCATCGGCGTGGCCCTGCCCGCGGTGGCCGCCTACAACTACTTCCAGCGGCGCATCGCGAGCATCCTGTCGGACGCCGAGGCCCTCACCAACCTGGTGCTGGCCTATGTCTCCGCCCGTGAGCGGGCGATGGCGCGCTCCTCCACCGGAGGCGCCTGAACATGGCGGGCGGAACACAGCCCCGCGGCGGCCTGATTGAAGGCATCAACGTCACGCCGCTCGTGGACATCATGCTGGTGCTGCTCATCATCTTCATGGTGACCGCCCGGCTGGTGGACAGCCCCGCCGTGCCCCTGGATCTGCCCAAGGCCTCGCAGAGCGAGGACGTGCAGACGGTGTTCGCCGTCTCCATCACCGCCACGGGCCAGCTCCTGGTCAACGGCGAGGGAATCACGGAGGCCGCGCTGCGAGACAGCGCGAGGCGCGCGCTGGCGAAGGACCCCGAGCTGCGCGCGGTCATCCAGGCGGATGGCGCCGTGCCGCACCGGCAGGTCATCGCCGTGTTGGACCAGCTCAAGGAAGCCGGGCTCACGAAGGTGGCCTTCGGCACCGTGCGTCCCGCCGAGCCGGCGACGCCCGAGACTCCCGCGACGACGGAGGACGGGCGTGTCATCCCCTGACCCCACGTCGCGCCCCGCCGCGAGCATCGCGAGCATCATCCTGGGCCCGCCGCCTCCCCGGCGGCGCACCGGGTTGCTCTGGGCCATGGTGGCCACCGCGTCGTTGCACGGCGTCGCGGGCGTGCTCGCGTACCAGGCCTGGCGCAAGGGCGAGTCCCCGGTGCCCAAGGTCGCCCAGAAGAAGCAGACGGTTCAAATCGACCACGTGGTGGACCTGAAGCCTCCCCCACTCC
>NZ_JABXEM010000448.1:0-5012 GCF_013372595.1 Myxococcus sp. AM011 | reverse complement strand
GGCTGGGGGTGGGCGTGGGGTTGATGTACTGGACGGATCCACGCAGTGGCCGGTGGCGCAGGTCCCACCTGCAAGGCAAGGCGGTGCACGCCGCCCACGAAGCTGGAAGCGCGGCGGGTGTCGTGAAGAGGGATCTGGCCCAGCGCTCACGGGGCCTGTTCCTGGAGTCCATCGGCCGGTTCCGCTCCGAGACGGTGGACGACGTGACGCTCGCCGAGCGCGTCCGCTCCGCGCTGGGCCGCGTGTGCTCGCATCCGGGCTCCGTGAAGGTGGCCGCGCGCGATGGCGTGGTGTCACTGGAGGGCTCCATCCTGCTCGAGGAGCTCAAGCGCGTGGTGCCGTTCATCCGGCGCGTGCGCGGGGTGCGCGGCGTGGAGAACCGGCTGCTGCCCTTCGCGGACTCGACGCGTCGGTCCGAGCTTCAGGGCGGGCGCGCGCGGGGGGGACCGTCGCGGACCTTCGGCCCGGCGCATTGGTCTCCTTCCGCGCGGTTCTTCGGCGCGCTCGGGGCCCTGTCGCTCGCGTCGGGAGCCATCCAGCGGCGCGGCATCCTCGGGGGGTTGCTCGGCGCGGGAGGTCTGGTGTTGGGGCTGCGCGCGCTCAGCAATCTGGACCTGCGGAGTCTCACCGGCCTCGGCGTGGGACCCCGCGCCATCACCCTGCACAAGGACATCACGGTGAACGCGCCGGTGGAGGAGGTCTTCGCGTTCTGGGACGCGATGCAGAACTTCCCTCGCTTCATGACGCACGTGGATGAGCTTCGCGTCGACACCGAGGGCCGCTCGCACTGGAAGGTGAAGGGCCCCGCGGGTCTCCACTTCGAATGGCAGGCCGTCGTCACGCAGCGCGTGCCCGGCAAGCTGCTCGCATGGAAGAGCGTGCAGGGCACGTCCGTGGAGAACGCGGGTGTCATCCACTTCGAGCCCACGCCGAAGGGCGGCACGCGGGTGGACATCCGCCTCTCGTACAACCCGCCCGCGGGCGCCATCGGCCATGCCTTCGCGCGCATGCTGGGCGTGGACCCGAAGCGGCAGATGGATGATGACCTGCTGCGCCTGAAGTCCCTGTTGGAGCGAGGCAAGGCCACGGGGCGAGAGACGGTGACGCGCGAGTCCCTGTCGACAGGGCGCGGTCGACCGTCGCTGATGCACTGAGGCCCCGCTCGGAGGGAGGGCGGGCGGCCGGGTCGCCAGCTCCCGCGGGATTTGCGCACCCCCGGCTCCGCGTCGATGGGTGCGCAATTCTTGCGCGCACCGGGGCCGTTTCGCCCCCGTGTGACTGGCGTGGTGCTTGCTTCGGAGTTCCTCCTCCGATGCGGGGCGAGCGGTTAATCTCGGGCCCTGAAACCATGGCGGAAACCTTGTTCGAGGAGCTGAAGCGGTACGTGGGCTTTGGAGCGCGGGACGAGCAGTCACTCGTCGGCCTCCACGCCATCGCGCATCCGCATTTCCCCCGCATCGCTCGCGTCTTCTACGACCGCATCCTGGAGCACGAGGGCGCGCGTCGGGCCCTGGAGGGCGGCGAGAGTCAGGTGGGGCACCTGCGCGGCACGTTGCAGGTGTGGATGGACCAGCTCCTGCGGGGCCCATGGGACGAGGCGTACTACGCCCTGCGCTGCCGCATCGGCCGGATGCACGTGCGCATCTCCCTGCCGCAGCACTACATGTTCGGCGCGATGAATGTGCTGCGCCAGGAGCTCAACGCCATCATCGACTCGGCGTACCTGGACCAGCCGGAGACGCTGCACGGCGCCCGCGCGGCGCTGGGGCGCATCCTGGACCTGGAGCTGGCCATCATGCTCCACACGTATCGCGAGGACCTGCTCGCGCAGCAGGCGCGCCACGAGCGACTGGCGACCTTCGGCCAACTGGTGGGCTCCATCGGCCACGAGCTGCGCAACCCGCTGGGCGTCATCGAGACCTCGCTCTACATCCTGCGCAGCCGCGCGGGTCCGTCGATTGACGAGCGCACGACGAAGCACCTGGACCGCATCGGCGAGCAGGTGGGCATCGCCAACCACATCGTGTCCGACCTGCTGGACATGATTCGGGACCGGCCGCTGCAACGCCAGGAGGTCTGGCTGGACGAGGTCTGGCAGGAGGCCCTCAAGGCCGTGGCCCGGCCGGACCTGGTCCGCGTCACCGCGGAGGGACTGGTGGCGCTGCCGCCGGTGCATGGAGACGCCGGGCAGCTGCGCCAAGTGTTCGTCAACCTCTTGGAAAACGCGGTGCAGGCGCTGGAGGAGTCGGGTGGCGACGTGACGCTCATCGGCGCCACACGCGAGTCCGGTGGGGTGGAGTTGGTGCTGGAGGACTCGGGGCCGGGCGTCAGCGACGTCATTCGAGGACGCCTCTTCGAGCCGCTGATGACCACGAAGGCGCGGGGCATCGGCCTGGGCCTGCCGCTCGTCCGGCGCATCCTGGAGCGGCATGGCGGCACCATCACCTACGCGCCGCGCGCGGGGGCCGGAGCCCGCTTCGTGATTCAGCTTCCCAGCACGCCCGAGGAGGGGCCCCATGCGCCATTACCTCCTGCTGGATGACAACCGGGCGCTGGCGGAGAACCTGGCGGAGATCCTCCGGGACGAGGGCCACCAGGCCACCGTCGTCGTCTCCGGTGACGAGGCGCTGCGCGAAGTGGGCACCACGCGCTTCGACGCGCTGGTGACGGACATGCGCATGCCCGGCATGAGCGGCGCGGACGCGGTGCGCCGCATCCGGCGGGTGGACCCGGGCCTGGCCGCGGTGGTGATGACGGCCTATCCCCGCGAGGACGATTTGGAGACGGCGCGGCGGGAGGGCCTGCTCGCGGTGTTGCCCAAGCCCGTGCCCATCTCCATGCTGATGGGCCTGCTGGCGAGTGCGCGGCGCGACGGGCTGGTGGTGGTGGCGGAGGATGACCCGGCGCTGAGCGACAACCTCTCCGAGGTGCTGCGCGCGCGGGGTTTTTCATGTGTGACGGTGGCGTCGGTGCTGGACGCGGACCTGCTCTCGTGCGCGGCGCCCTTCGCGGCGCTGGTGGACCTGCGCATGCCCGGCGGGCCCGACGGCGAGACGCTCCGGAGGCTGCGCGCGCGCTATCCGAGCCTGCCCACCTTCGTCATGACGGCGTGGCCGGACCTGGCTCCGCTGGACGTGGGCGTGGAGGTCTTCTCCAAGCCCTTCGACACGGGAGCGCTCATCGGCGCGTTGGAGTCGAAGTACGCCGAGCGCCCCGAGGCCCGGCCATGACCGAGCCCACGGCCCAGCCTCCCTCTCGCGTCCTCGTCGTGGACGACAACGCGGCGTTTCTCGACAACCTGGGGGAGTTGCTAGGGGACGCGGGCTACGCGGTTCATGCGGCGTCGACGTGTCGGGGGGCGCGGGAGAAGGCGCGCGAGGGCTTCGACGTGGCGCTGGTGGACCTGCGCCTGCCGGATGGTGACGGGACGGCGCTGGCGGCGGAGCTGAAGGTGGGTGCGCCGGACTCCGAAGTCGTGCTGCTCACGGGCTTCGCCACGCTGGAGACGGCGGTGGCGGCGGTGCGCGCGGGGGCGTGTGCGTACTTGATGAAGCCATGCGCGCCGCGCGAGTTGCTCCTCACGCTGGAGCAGGCGATGCGACAGGTGCGGCTGCACGCGGAGAAGCGCGAGCTGGCGCGGCGCGCGCAGGTGACGGAGAAGCTGGCCGCCGTGGGGACGATGACGGCGGGGTTGTCGCACGAGATTCGCAACCCGCTCAACGCAGCCGCGCTCCAATTATCCGTGCTGGAGCGTCGCGTGCGCAGGCTGCCCGACGGACAGCAGGGCGCGCTCCTGGAGCCGTTGCTGCTGGTGCGCGACGAGATTCGCCGGTTGGACCACATCCTGGAGGACTTCCTCCAGTTCGCCCGTCCCCGGGAGTTCCGCCCCGGCTCCGTGGACGTGAAGGCGCTGGTGCGCCGCGTGGTGGACCTCTTGAGCAGTCAGGCCGAGACGCGGAAGGTGACGCTGTCGCACGTCATTCCGGAGGCGACGTTGCCCGCGCTGTCCGGCGAAGAGGAGCGACTGAGGCAGGTGCTCATCAACCTGTGCCTCAACGCGCTGGAGTCCACGCCCGCGCAAGGCCGGGTGACGTTGACTGTCGGCGCGGAGGAGGGGCGGGTGCGGCTCACGGTGGACGACACGGGCCCGGGCGTCCCGGAGGCGGTGAGGGACCGCATCTTCGAGCCCTTCTTCACCACGAAGGTCCAGGGCTCCGGGCTGGGGCTCCCCATCGTCCACGCCATCGTCACGCAGCACGGCGGGACGCTGGAGGTGGGCACGGCGCCCGGAGGGGGCGCTCGCTTCCTGCTGCGGTTGCCGGTGGCGCGGTAGGGAAGGCCCGCGCCGCACCGGCGTCACCCGCTGGAGAGGTTCAGAAGCCCAGCGGAGGAGCCGCGAGGCTGGACGCGGAGACGCTCGCGCAGAGGATGCAGGCGCTCTGGTTGGAGCCGTCCGCGCGCTTGCCCGGCTTGTCCGCGCTGGCGACCTGACGCCGCTCGTCCATGCCACCACCGGGCTCGTTGGTGAACCAGATGTCGAACTCGTAGTGCACGGGCACGGGCTTGCCATCGAGCGTCGCGGGCTCGTAGCGCCACGTGGTGAGCGCGCGGATGACGCCCTCCTCCAGGCCGGAGAGCCCCTGGAGCGACTTGCAGTCGGTGACGGAGCCCTCGGCGGTGATGGTGCAGCGGGTGACGACCGCGCCCTTGGGGACTGCGGACATGCGCGAGCGCATGTGCTGGGTCAGGTCCGCGAAGTGCATCCTGCTCCCGGACAGGAAGCGGGGCGGGGTGATGCCGGGGCCGAGCGCGAAGACGCCGTCTTGCGCGGGCCTGGGCGTGGTGGCCACGGGGACCGGCGTCGGGAGGGGCTGCTCCACCTGGGGAGGAGCCTCGGCCACCTGGACGGGGGCGACAGGCGCGCTCTCCAGGGCGATGGCGGGAGCCGCCGGCTCCACGTCCAGCGAATAGGGCGTCCGGGGCAGCTCCGTGCGGACGATGCTCTGTGTGTC
>NZ_JABXEM010000447.1:0-5025 GCF_013372595.1 Myxococcus sp. AM011 | reverse complement strand
CCCCTCCCCCATGAGCCGCCTGCTGTCCGCCCTCTGCGCGGCGGGCATGTGCCTCATCGGCCTCGTCGGCCTGCTGCAGGTCTTGGCCGGTCTGCCGCCGGCGCTGGAGGCGTTCCTCGCGAGGACGTTCGGCGTCCTCAGCGCGATGATTCGCCCCTCGCCCCTCACGCCCCTGTGCGTGCTCTTCCTGGGCCTCGCCCTGCTGGTACCGGGGCGCGCGGGGAAGCGACAGTCGTGGCGGGACGCGCTCGTCGTGGGCGCGCTGCTGGTGGCGCTGCTGGGCTTCAATGGCCTGCTGTTCGGTCCCCTCATCGCGCTGGACGGGGGGTTCTTTCCTCCGCGACGCGGCATGGGCCTGTACACGGCGCTGGCGGTGCTGCTCCTGGGCGTGGGCCTGCTCTGCCTGCGGCCGGAGCGGGGCCTCACGGGGAGAATCACTCGGGACACCCTGGGCGGCTTCCTGGCGCGGCGGCTCGTTCCCGTGGCGCTGCTGGGGCCATCGCTCCTGGGCGCGGCACTGGCCCTGCTCAGCGTGGAGGGACTGCTCGGGCGTGAGGCGAAGCTCCCACTCTTCGCCACCTTGCTGAGCGCGGGCGGCGCGGTGCTGGTGCTGCTCTCCGCTCGGGCCCTGGACACACTGGAGGCGGGACGGCGGCGCGCCACCGCGGCGCTGGAGGCCTCCGAGGCGCGCTACCGAAGCCTGCTGGAGACGACGCCGGAGCCGCTGCTCATCGTCGACTCGGATGGGCTGCTGCGCTTCGTCAACGCGGAGGCGGAGCGCGTGTTCGGCCACCCGCGCGAGGCGCTGCTGGGCCGCGAGGTGGAGCGGCTGGTGCCGGAGGGGCTCTTCGGCGGACACCGCCTGGGGGGCACGGAGGATGGACGAGCCCTGCATGGCCTGCGCGCAGACGGCACCCGGGTGGCCCTGGAAGCCCGCCTGCGCCAGGTGTCAGGCCCCGAGGGATACAGCCTGCTCGCGGTGCTCCGCGACGTCACCGAGCGCGAGCAGGCCATCGCCCGGCTGCAGGCCGCCCGCGAGGAGGCGGAGGTGCAACGGGGTCTGCTCCAGGCCGTGCTGAACCACGCGCCGGTGGGGGTGCTGTTCATCGACCCGGAGCTGGGCACGCTGGTGACGAACCCCTTCGCGGAGACGTTGCTCGGGCCCGTCCCCGAGAATACGAAGCGCGGCGCCTACCTCAGTCGACTGCGCCATGCGGATGGACGGCTTCTGACGAGGGAGGAGCTGCCGTCGACCCGGGCGTTGAAGACGGGCAAGGTGGTGGGCCCGGTCGAAATCATCATCGCGCGGCCGGATGGTGGGACGACGCCCGTGCTCATCACCGCCGCGCCCGTGTTCGGGCCGCAAGGCGAGCAGCGCGGCGTGGTCATCACCGGCCATGACCTCACGGCGCACCGGGAGCTGGAGCGGCTGCGCGAGGAGTACGTGAGCCTCATCTCGCATGACCTGCGCAACCCGCTCCAGGGCATCACCCTGCGCGCGAGCATGCTGCTGCGCGAGCTGAAGGAGCGACGGCTCTCACGCGAGGAGGCGCTCACGGACGCCATCCTCCGCAACGTGGAGTGGATGAGCTCCATGATTGAAGAGCTGCTGGAGGGCTCGCGCCTGGAGTCCCGCCGCATCGAGCTGCGCCGCGAGCCGACGGACGTGGCGCGCTTCCTCGAGGACGTGCTGGAGCGGGACGTCCCTCCGGACCTGCGCGAGCGCTTCCGCCTGGAGGTGGCCACGCCGCTGCCCCTGACGTGGGTGGACGCGCGCCGCCTGGAGCGGGTGCTGTCCAACCTGCTGGGCAACGCCGCCAAGTACAGCCCGCCCGACAAGCCCGTGCTGGTGCGCGCATGCCTCCGTGAGGGCCTCGTCGTGGTGTCGGTGAGGGACGAAGGTCCGGGCCTGGCGCGAGAGGACACCGAGCACGTCTTCGACAAGTACTACCGGACGCGACAGGGCAGCGCGTCCGACAAACAAGGGTTGGGGCTGGGGCTCTACATCTGTCGGCTCATCATCGAGGCGCACGGCGGCCTCATCTGGGTGGAGAGCGAGCCGGGCCACGGCGCCACCTTCTGCTTCAGCGTGCCCACGGCCCTTCCGAGCCCGGAGCCCCTCCGTCGTCCAGAGGGGCCCGGTTCGAAGGGCCTCGCATGAGACCTGGCTAGCGGCGCGCCACCCAGCGAGGCAGCCAGTCCGGCGCCTTGTCGGTGGTGAGCCGCGTCTGGCCGCTGCCATCGGCGCGCATGAGGTACACGTCCGTGTTGCCCTCGCGCTCCGAGGTGAAGGCCAGGTACTTCCCGTCCGGGCTCCACGCCGGCATGTCGTCGCGGTGCTTGCCGTCCGTCAACGCCACCGGCACCCCGCCCTCCACGGGCACCGCCCAGAGGCGACTGAGGCCCTCCGGCAGACGGCTCACGTACACCAGGCGCTGGCCATCCGGGCTGAAGGCCGGCTCGCGCTCGTCGCCAGCGAAGCCGCTCCCCGACACCGCGCGCAGCTCCGAGCCATCCGGGCGCACCAGGTACAGCCGCTCCTTGTCCTCCCGGTCGCTGACGAAGAGGAGCCATTTGCCCTCCGGGCTCCACAGCGGCGCGCGGTCCTCGCGGTGGAAGGCGGTGAGCCGCCGCTCCTCGGTGCCGTCCGCCTTCGTCACGTAGATTTCGGGGTCGCCCTCGCGGCTGCACACGAAGGCCACTTCCTTGCCGTCCGGTGAGACGGCGGGCTCGAAGCAGCCCTCCTTCACCTGTGTCAGCCGCACCTCCGGCGCGCCCTCGCGCGGCTCCAGGCGCACCAAATCACTGAAGCCCTGGGCATCCGACTCCGCCACCAGCCACGAGCCATCCGGCGCCCAGCTCGCGTTGCGCGCCCGGGCCCTGGGGGCATGCAGCGGCACCGCGTCTCCCCCCGCGAGGGGCTGCACCCGGAGCTGCTGGAACTGAATTCCACCCTGCTCGCGCACGGCCACCACCAGCAGCGACTTCCCATCCGGGGACACCGGGCCGGGGTAGTCGTCCTCGGGGCCTCGGGTGATTTGCGTCTCCGTCCCGTCGGGACTCACCTGCCACACGTCCTTCTGTCCCGCCCGCTCCGACAGGAAGACCACGACGCCCGGAATGGCGCGTGCCTCCTCCTTCGACAGCGGCCCGACGCCCGACGCTCCGCCACACCGGCCGGAGCATCCGACGCCGAGCACGGCGAGCGCGGTGAGACTCCACCGCGCTCGCCACGGCCAGGAACGCGGCATCCGTTCTCGGCCTTGCTTCCTCACGTCATCGCACCCGGATGGCGTCCGCCATGACGACGTAGCCTTCAGTGGTCCAGCGGCTGAGCTGCACCTTGTTCCAGCCCGCGGCGAAGTTGTACGTGCCCAGGGCCACCCAGGCGCCGCCGTTGGCCTGCTGATTCACCGTCACCGTGCTGTTGCCACCCGTGTGGCTGATGATGAACGGCGCCGCCGGAGCGCGGTTGGTGCCGGCCACCCACCAGGCGTCGATGGTCTTCGAGCCCGCGGACGCCATGTAGAAGTTGAACACCACCGGCTCGGAGATGGGCTGCGTGGAGGCGTAGTAGTAGCCGCTGCCGTAGTAGCCCGCGCTGGTGCCCGCCGCCCACGACGCCGGCACATCCGTGCGCGCCTTCGTCGAGTCGTTGTTCGCGTTGTGGCTGTCCACGATGATGGTGCCCGTGGGCGTGCCGCCGTCACCGCAGTAGCTCTTGATCTTCGAGATGTAGCTGCTCCACGGCCAGTTCGGGCCCGGGTCCGTGCGCGAGGACGGCTGGAGCCGGCCGTGCGCGACGATGTGATAGCTGTCGCGGGTGATGACCTGCCCCTTGGAGATGTCGCAGGACAGCTTCGCCGACGCGTCAATCTGGCCCGCGGGGAAGGACGTCTGGCTGGCGAAACCGCCGTGCTCGATGCCCACCGAGAAGTGGTTCACCGACACGCCGTTGAGGCCACAGTCCACGTTGCCGTTCAGGCTGCAGGCGTAGCTTGCGCCCACGTGCCAACCGCGGTCCGACTCGCGCACGAGCTGCGAAACCTCGCTGCCGCTCTCGTTGACCACGTAGTGCGCGCTCACGCCCGACGCGGAGTTGACCAGCCAGCCCCAGCACCCGGCGTAGCCACCCTCACACGTGTGGATGACAATCATCGACACGTTGGTGCCCGACGGACGGGCGTTGTAGTTGGGCGACGGCCGCCAGATGGAGGCGCCGTAGTCCGGGCCCGCCGCCAGCGCCTGCATCCTCGGCAGGGCGAACTTCGCCTCCACCCGCGCGGCGTCCAGCGACACCGCCACCTTGCCCTCGGGGGTGAACGCGCCCGCGCCCTCGCGCAGCGCCGCGTACAGCTCGTTGTGGACGTAGTGCGCCTGCACGTCCGCGTCGGTGATGTCCGTCAACTGAACGGCCACGGGCGCCCACGCGCCCAAATCCTCGCGGTCGATGCCCGCCTCGGCGGCGTACTTCGACAGCAGCGCCGCGCCAGCGCGCAGGTTGGCCAGCCGGTCGTCACGCACGGCCTCGGCGGAGACACCCGCCAGCGCCGCGCCGTCCGTCACCTTGGCGCCGCGCAGGGCCAGCAGACCGAACGCCGCGGGACGGCCCTCGAACTCCTCTTCACCCTTCACGTGCTCCCAGCGCGTCTCCGTATAGGAGATGGCCTTGAGCAGGCTCACCGGAACGTCGAACTCCTTCGCCGCCTGCGCGAACAGCGCGTCCAGCTCCGTCGGCGTACGACGGGCCGCATCCGCGACCGCGCGGGCCGCGTCATCCGCCGCACCCGAGGGGACTTCCGTCGAAGCCGGGGGGGTCTCTTGCGGCGGCGCCTCTGGCTGCGGTCCGCAGGCAGACAGGGCCAGGGCCGCGGCAGAGGCCGCGAACGTCTTCCACAACACGTGCATGGGGAGCTCCTTCGAGGGGGTCAGCAGCTCTTCGGTCCGCCCCCGTCCACGGGAGCGGCGCAGCGCGGGCCCTTGAGCAGCATGCATGCCAGCCACGCCATCCCCGCTTTCCACCCC
>NZ_JABXEM010000446.1:0-5073 GCF_013372595.1 Myxococcus sp. AM011 | reverse complement strand
CCACGCGCACGGGGGGACCTCGGGTGACGCTGACGGTGGTGGTGCCCGCATCCGGCTCCACGTGCACGCTGAAGGCGGAGGGGTGGGGGGCGCGTCCGGTGGAGACCAGCGTGCCGGCCGCGTTGGCCGCCTCGGACGCCTGCGCATAGCGCGCGGTGCGGAAGTAGACCTCGGCCTCGCCCAGTCGTGCCTCGGCTTCCGGGAGGGTTGCCTCGCCCTTCGCCTGGGCGACGAGGGTGCGCGCGGTCTCGAGCGCCTTGAGCGCCAGGGCCCGCTCCTGGCCCGGCAGCTTCAGCCGCGTGCCGGGGGCGACGGCATCCGAGGCCAGTCCATTGAGCGCGCGCAATTCGGCCGTGGCGCTCGCGTCACCGAAGACGCGCTCCGCCACTTCCCGCAGGGACTCCTGGGGGCCCACCACCGTGGTGTCCGGGGGGAACGCGCTCAACCATGCGAGCAGGAACAGGGCCGTCCTCATTGGAAGACAATCTCCCTTCCCGCCTGGATGGTGGCCGCGGGGGTATTCACTGAAAGCGACTGCGTGGAGGGGCGCTCCAGCTCCGCGTCGATGCGACCGCGCAGCACCGTCAGGTCCGTGCGGGGCCGGCCGGGCCTCGGCCGCGTTTCGGCGATGCCGATGAGCGAGTCGCCTCCCAGGTGCACCGTGCTCCCGTTGCCGCTGAAGACCAGGTCCGCGCCCGCGCCCGCCTCGGTGCGGACCTTGTCGTTCTCGAACAAGGGGACGTCATCACTGGCGATGCTCCACTCGTCTGCGGTGGCGCGTTTGATTTGGACGTTCCCCTTCAGCCCGCGCAGGTGCGCGCGAGGCGTGGGCGCCGGAGCGGAGGACGTCGTGGGCACGGCGGGCGCGTCCTCGGCGGTGCAGCCGAGCGGCGAAGCCAGGAGCGCGAGCGCGAGCAGCATGGGGAGCCAACGTCGACCATTCACGAGAAGGGGTCCGTCCGGAAATCAGCGTTCCCCAGGCTAATCCAATCGGCGGTGTCGCAGGCAGGGCAGGTCGCGACGGATGCGCGACTGGAGCTCCGGGTCCACCGGCGCGACGGCCAGGCCCTCGCCCTCCGAAGCCCTCGCCGTCACCAACCCCCACGGGTCCACCACCATGGCGTGGCCATACGTCTGCCGCTGGGCCGAGTGCCGGCCACCCTGGGCGGGCGCCAGCACGTACGCCTGGTTCTCAATCGCGCGCGCCCTCAGCAGCACCTCCCAGTGGTCCTTGCCGGTCATCAGGGTGAAGGCCGCGGGCACCGCCAGCAGCGTCGCCCCGTCCTTGGACAGCCGGCGGTACAGCTCCGGAAATCTCAAGTCGTAGCAGACCGAGAGCCCCAGCCGACCCACCTCCGTGTCCGCCGCCACGACTTCCGTCCCCGGCGCGACCGCCGCGGATTCCTGGTAGGTCGCACCATCCCCCACCTCCACGTCGAACAGGTGCATCTTCCGGTAGACGGCCCGCCGCTCGCCGTCCGGGCCGAACAGCACGCTGGTGTTGTAGAGCCGCCCTCCGGGGGCGCCGGTCTCCAGGACGCTGCCAGCCAGGAGCGTCACCTTCCGCTCGCGCGCCAGCTCCGCCATCCGGGACAGGGTGGGACCGTCCAGGCCCTCCGCCGCGCCCTGGCGCTCCGGCTCGGGCCCCATCCACGAGAAGTTCTCTGGCAGTCCCACCAGGCGGGCGCCCAGGTCAGAGGCGCGCCGGACGAGCCGGGTGGCGACTTCCACGTTGAAGGCCTTGTCCGCGGTGGACACCATCTGGGCGGCTGCGATGAGGTGCATGGGCGCGTTATAACGCCCGTCCGGCGCTCGGAACCCCTGGGAATTCCTTGCCCTGTTGGGCAGGTTTCACGGGACCCGAGAGGGAGCGTCCTTCCTTTACACCCCGCTGGGGCGTGTGTTACGGACGCGCCGACATTTTTCGATGTGCATCTCGAAAAGTGGGCCCCTGTGCCCGCTTTTCGCGTTTTTGGAGACTGGTTTCCCGGTTATGTCGGAGAAGAACCTCAAGCAGACGGTGGAGGAACGGGCCATTTCGGTGCTCGAACCCCTCGTTGCGGGCGAGGGCCTGGAGCTCGTGGACCTGGAGTTCGTCCGGGAGCGCGAGGGCTGGGTGTTGCGGCTCTTCATCGACAAGCCAGGGGGACGGGTGGGACTGGACGAGTGCAGTCAGGTGTCCCGCGCGGTGGACCCGGTGCTGGACGTGGAGGATTTCATCCCCCACGAGTACAGCCTGGAGGTCTCCAGCCCCGGGGTGGACCGGCCGTTGAGGAAGCCGGACCACTTCGAGCGAGTCCAAGGTCAGAAGGTGAAGGTGAAGACGTTCGGGCCGGTGGGCGAGCCGCCGCGCAAGAGCTTCACTGGCACGCTGACCGGGGTGGCGGGCGACGGTATCTCGGTGGAGGTGGAAGGCGCCGGAACCTTTCACATCCTCTTCAAGGATATCGCCAAGGCGAACCTGGAGTTCGAGTTCTAGACGTCGACATACAGGGCACCCTGCCGCGCGGGGGGCCCGTGGCCCATTCAGGAGAAGACCATGCCTACGCAGCAAGCCAACCCGAACGTCAATCTCAACCTCGTCCTGGACCAGGTCGCCAAGGACAAGGGCATCGACCGGGCTGTGCTGATTGCCACCCTCGAGGACGCGATGAAGACCGCGGCCAAGAAGCACTTTGGCCAGGACCGCAACCTCGAGGCGAAGTACGACGCGGACAAGGGCGTGGTGGAGCTGTTCCAGGCCATCGTCGTGGTCGACGAAATCACCGACCCGGTTCAGGCGGTCAATCAGATCATCCTCGCGGAGGCCCACAAGAAGGGCATGGAAGTGGAGCCCGGTGACGAGCTCGTCTTCCAGATCTTCTACCGGGACGAGGACGCCAACGAGGCCAAGGCCCAGGACGACCAGTACGGCGACATCCTCCGGCTGAAGACCTTCCGCCGCGGCTTCGGCCGCATCGCCGCGCAGACGGCCAAGCAGGTCATCCTGCAGCGCACGCGGGACGCGGAGCGCGAGAACGTCTTCAACGAGTACAAGGACCGCAAGAACGAGATCGTCACCGGCATCGCCCGCCGGTTCGAGCGCGGCAACATCATCGTGGACCTGGGCCGCGCGGAGGCCGTGCTGCCGGTGCGCGAGCAGGTTCCCCGTGAGACCTACCGTCCGGGCGACCGCGTCCAGGCCTACGTGCTGGACGTGCTGCGCGAGTCCAAGGGCCCGCAGATCGTCCTCAGCCGCGCCTCGGTCAACCTGCTCACCAAGCTGTTTGAGATGGAGGTGCCCGAAATCGCCGAGGGCATCGTCGTCATCGAGGCCGCCGCGCGCGAGCCGGGTGGCCGCGCGAAGATCGCCGTCTCCAGCCGGGACTCGGACGTGGACCCGGTGGGCGCGTGCGTGGGCATGAAGGGCAGCCGCGTGCAGGCGGTGGTGCAGGAGCTGCGCGGAGAGAAGATCGACATCGTCCCGTACGACGAGGACCCGGCCCGCTTCGTGTGCTCGGCGCTGGCGCCCGCGGAGGTCAGCCGCGTCATCATCGACGAGTCGAACCACGCCATGGAGCTCATCGTCCCGGACGACCAGCTCAGCCTGGCCATCGGCCGGCGCGGCCAGAACGTGCGCCTGGCGGCCCAGCTGACGGGCTGGAAGCTGGACATCAACAGCGAGAGCCGCGTGCGCGAGATGCGCGAGTTCGCCGGCCGTTCGCTGGGCTCGCTGACGGGCGTCAACGAGATGCTGGTGGAGACGCTCTACGCCCACGGCTTCCGGCAGGCCCGGGACGTGGCCGAGGCCAACGCGGAGATGCTGGCGCAGATCCCCGGCGTGGACCCCGCCCGGGTCCCCACCATGCAGGAGGAAGCCCGGAAGCGCATGGATTATGATCAGGCGGAGCTGTCCCGCATGGATTATGAAAGGGAGCAGGCCCGCCTGGCCGAGGCGCGCCGCCACCCCGACGAACTGTCCCAGGCCGAGCGCATGGCCCGTGTGCGCGGCGTTGGCGAGAAGACCATCGAACAGCTCATGGCGTCCGGCTACCGCACGGTGGAGGACATCGCCAACGAGAAGGACCTGGCGAAGCTGGGCGATGTTCCGGGCGTGGGCATCAAGAAGGCGCGCCAGCTCAAGAGCGCGGCGGAGAACTACCTCGTGGAGGAGGCCAAGCTGCGCACGGAACTCAACGCCGAGCGCGGTATTACGACGGCGACCCTGGACGGTGGCGCGGAAGCCACCAAGTCGCCGTAAGCTGGTAGGAAGAAGAGGAGAGGGGACGTGGGGCGCCCAGAAGGTCGCTCGGTACCAGCGGAGCAGAGCGCGCGGTCAGGCCCGGTCCGGATGTGCGTCGGATGCGGGTCCAAGCGACCGCAGGCGGAGCTCACCCGGTTCGTGATAGGGCCTGGGGGTGCCATCGTGGTGGACAGGGAGCGGCTGCTGCCCGGAAGGGGCGCCTACCTGTGCGGTGTCGGTTGTATGACGGCAGCGTTGAAGCGGAAGGCGTTTGGTCGGGCTTTTCGCGGGAAGGCGGGGTTGGTAGACCCGTCACAGCTCGGGTAGGCATAGGAGCCTGCGCCATGAGGGCGGAGGGGTGTTGGGGGGGAGTGGGTGTTAAGGACCACTCGCACACATTTTCGGGTTTGAGCTAGGGTGCTGCGCCCCGGAGTCGCCGGGTGCGGCAGGCCAACAAGGGCAATATGTCGAAGAAGCGCGTCCACGAAATCGCCAAGGAGCTCAAGGGCCACGGCATTGAGCTCGACAACAAGGAGGTCGTAACGGAGCTGTCCGCGCTCGGTTACGACGTCAAGAGCCATTCGTCTTCCCTCGATGACGACCAGGCGACCGCCGCCGTCCAGAAGATTTTGGACAAGCGCAAGCCGAAGCAGGCAGCGCCTCCCGTGACGGCGAAGGGGTTCGTGGTGCGCCGCAAGGTGGGCCCGCCCGCGGGCTCCGCCGAAGCGGGCATGGAGTCGCAGTCCCACGACTCCAATGACCACTACGATTCCGGACCTGTCGAGTCCGCTCATCACCCCGCCCTGGAGGCTTCCCCGCCTCCCGAGGAGGCGCCCCGCGCAGTGGAGCCC
>NZ_JABXEM010000445.1:0-5176 GCF_013372595.1 Myxococcus sp. AM011 | reverse complement strand
GCAGGTGGTCCGGTCCCGCCAGTGCGTGCAGCGCACCTGAACCGACTGCCGCGAGCGCGATGAGGGGCATGGTCATGGAGGAGTCCACCCGATGAAGGAGAGATGCCCATCCCCCCACCCGCGTTCCAAGACATCGACTCAGGAGCCCCGTGGAGCCCCGTCGCCCGGTCGATGGAGCGCCCGTCTACCCGCCCAGGACGGGCTTCGGGGAGAGCGCTCCCACCGGGACTTCCCGCCACCAGGGCGTGGCCTGCTCCAGGCGCAGGGGCTCGCTCGCGGCCCCCAGGCGGGGCGTGAAGAGCCGGACCTGCTGCTCGGTGGCCAGGCGGAGCAGCGTCTCCGCGGGCTCGTCCCACGCGTGCAGCGCCAGGTTGAAGGTGCCCCAGTGCACGGGCATCAGCCGGCCACCTCCCAGCATCTCATGGGCCTTGAGGGCGTTCTCCGGGCCCAGGTGGATGGTGCCCCAGCTCGGGTGGAAGGCGCCGACCTCCAGCATCACCAGGTCGAATGGACCATGGCGCCGCCCCACCTCGCGCAGCTCCTCCGTCAGTCCGGTGTCGCCGCTGAAGAAGAGACGGTGCTTGTCGCTCTCCAGCACCCACGACGCCCAGAGGGTCCGATTCCGGTCTCCCAGCCCGCGCCCGGAGAAGTGCTGCGACGGCGTGGCGGTGAGCGCCACCGGCCCCACCGTGGTCCGCTCCCACCAGTCCAGTTCGGTGATGAGCTCCGGCGCCACACCGAAGGCCTCCAGGTGGGCGCCCACGCCCAGGGCCGTGACGAACGGCACACGCCGCTTCGCCAGCGCATGGATGGTGGGCCGGCACAGGTGGTCATAGTGGTCGTGCGACAGGAGCACCGCGTCCAGCTCCGGCAGCGCATCCAGGGACACGGGCGCCTCGTGGAAGCGACGAGGCCCGGCGAAAGAAATGGGCGAGGCGCGCTCGCCGAACACGGGGTCCGTCAGGATGCGCGCGCCGTCCAGCTCCAGCAGCATCGTGCTGTGCCCCAGCCACGTCACCCGCAGACCGCTGTCGGGCTTGCGCCCCCAGGCCTCCAACGGATTCTCCAGGGGCAACGGCCCCGGCGGCGTGCGCTGCTCGCCCCCGCAGAAGTACTCGCCCAACAACGGCAAGGGGTTGCCCTGGATGCCAGGGTGAACGGGCGCGGTGTTGCGAAACCGACCCTCGGCGAACTGGCGGGACGCCCTCACCCGCTCGAGTCGCAGCCCTGAGATGTGCCCACCACGGCTGGAAGAAGACATGCGCTCGTGTCTAACGCCTTGGCCCGATTCTGGCCACCCCACCAGGAGGACGAACGACTGGCCGCCCTCCCGGTGGGTGGAAGTCAGTCCAGACGGACGTGCTGCTCCAGCCGCTCCTCGGGCGTCAGCTCGCGGTTGGCGACCTCCAGGTCGAAGTCGAAGGTGGCGTACTCGATGCGCCCCGTGAAGGGGAACGTCCCCCGATCCAGGTACCCGCGGCTCACGGGCGAACGGGAGTCCATCCCCACGTCCATGCACTCGGTGCTGAAGCGCCCGCGGCACTGACGCGGAATGGCCACCTGCCCCACGTCCTGGCCATTGATGAAGATGCGCGCCGACGCGGGGCCACCGAGCGTGTCGGACTCGTTGGTGAACGCGAGCTTGAGCTCCACCCGCCCCGTGGGGACCTCGATGTCCGACACGGTCTCGTGCCGCTCCATGTCGAAGAAGTTGTAGTGGTACACGAGCCGCCGGTCCTTCACGTACAGCGACCAGCCACCCATGTCGCCGCCCACGCAGACCAGCACGCCCTCGGTGCCCTCCGAGGGCAGCTCCGCTCCGACGGTGAGGGTGTAGCTGATGTTGTTCGTCTTGGGCGCGCTGCCCTCCGGCAGATAGGTCATGCCGGAGTAGAAGGTGACGCGCTTGCGCCCATAGAACCAGCTCGGGCGGAGCGAGACGTCCGCGCGCTCGATGAACCGGTCATCCAGGGGCAGCACGCCGTACTTCGCCGCTTCCACCATGAACAGGTCCTGGAGCTCGCGCAGCTTCTCCGGATGCCGGGCCGCGACGTCCACCGCCTGGCTGTAGTCTCCCCGGAGGTCGTAGAGCTCCCACCGGTCCTGGGCGAAGTCCGCCGTCCCCACCGTCTGCCACGGCAACCGTCCATGCCTGCACGACGCCATCCAGCCATCGCGGTACAGCGCCCGGTTGCCGAACATCTCGAAGTACTGCGTCGTGCGGGTGCTTGGAGCGTCCTCGCCCTTCTCATCGAAGGTATACGCGAGGCTGACGCCCTCGATGGGCTTCTGCGGCGTGCCCTTCAACATCGTCGGCTCGGTGATGCCAATGACTTCCAGCAGCGTGGGCGCGATGTCGATGACGTGGTGGAACTGGAAGCGCGAGCCCCCGCCCTCCGTGATTTCGCGAGGCCACGAGACAATCATCGGGTTGCGCGTGCCACCGAAGTGCGAGGCCACCTGCTTCGTCCACTGGAACGGCGTGTCACCCGCCCAGGCCCAGCCCACCGGGTAGTGCGGCGACGTGCCGGGAAGACCTATCTCCTCCTTGCGGTCCAGGAGCTGCTGGAGGTCCGGCGGATAGCCCCCCAGCGTCAGCATCTCGTTGAGGGTGCCGGTGAGCGTGCCCTCCGCGCTCGAGCCGTTGTCCCCGATGATGTAGAGCACGAGCGTGTTCTCCAGTTCGCCCAGGTCATCGAGGGCCTGGACGACCCGGCCCACTTCGTGGTCGGCGTGGGACAGGAAGTCCGCGTAGTTCTCCGCCATGCGGCTGAAGAGCTGCTTCTGCTCGTCATCGAAGGAATCCCAGGCTGGAATCTCCGAGGGGCGCTCGGTGAGCTTCGCGTCGGGAGGAACCACCCCCAGCTCGACCTGCCGCGTGAACACCTCCTCGCGGTAGGCGTCCCAGCCCTGGTCGAACTGGCCTTGATGCCGGCCACGCCAGTCGAGCGGTGGCTGGTGCGGCGCATGGCCCGCGCCGGGCGCGAAGTAGAGGAACAGCGGACGCTGGGGGGCAATCGACTTCTGCTGGCGCATCCACCCGATGCAGTCATCCGCGAGGTCTCTCGTGAGCTGATAGCCCTCCTCGGGCGTCCGGCTGGCCTCCACCGGCTCGGTGCCACGATGGAGCGCGGGACGGAACTGGTCCGTCTCTCCGCCGATGAAGCCATAGAAGTAGTCGAAGCCCCGCTGCGTGGGCCAGTTGTCGAACGGCCCCGCCGCGCTCGTCTGGTTGTCGGGGACGTTGTGGTTCTTCCCCCACCACGCCGTGCCGTAGCCGTTCTGCTGGAGGACCTCGGCGATGGTGCCGCAGCTCTTGGGGATGATGCCCGTGTAGCCGGGGTAGCCGGTGCCAATCTCCCCAATGACTCCGGACGCGGCGCTGTGGTGGTTGCGGCCGGTCAGCAGCGCGGCCCGCGTGGGCGAGCAGAGCGCGGTGGTGTGGAACTGGCAGTACTTCAGCCCGCTCCGCGCGAGCCGCTCGGCCGTCGGCATCGCCACCTGTCCGCCGAACGCGCTGGACCAGCCATAGCCCACGTCGTCCAGCAGCACGAGCAGCACGTTGGGCGCTCGCTCTGGCGCGGACGGCTGGCGCGGGAAGTCCGGCTTCGAGTCCCGGTAGGTCAGCCCTATCTTCGCCTTCGAGAAGCGGTACTCAGGGGCCGGGTAGACGTGACGATCCACCCTCCGAGGGAACCGAGGCTTTCTGGCCATGGCACGAGTCCTTGCTGAGCCGGGCGCGGAGAAGACAGCGGGCACGGCACCACGGACACAGATGGGCCTCCCTGGACCCGCCATCAAGCCGCCCCCTGGCGCCACCGAACCCACCGGGTACGCGCCAGCCCCTGGACGACAGGGAGGGACGGTCGAGCACGCATCCGCTCGACCCCCCCGAGGGGAAACCCGGTAGGGTGCGCCCATGATCGACGACGAGAAGCCGTTCGTCTCCCGCCACCGCTACGAGCACCACCACCCGACGGTGCTCGCCATCTACTGCTCGGATGGCCGCTTCACCGACGCCGTGGAGGACCTGGCCACCCACCTGGGCCACGAGCGCATCGACACCCTGACCATTCCGGGCGGCCCCGCGCTGCTCAACCGCTGGACGGCCGACTATCTGGAGAGCGACACCATCACCCGCGCGGCCCGTTTCCTCATCATCGGCCACCACATCGAGGAAGTGCTCCTGCTCGCGCACGCCAACTGCGGCTACTACCACTCCCGCCACGGAACCATGGGGCCGGAGTTCATCGCGGAGCAACAGGTCAAAGACCTGCGCCACGCCGCCGAGGAACTCCAGAAGGAGCACACCGGCATCCGCGTGCGCCCCTTCTACGTCCACCCCGAGGCCGAGCGCATCCACTTCAAGCCCGTGGCCCTCCACGACTGAGAGCACAGAACTTCAGCGCGGGTCCGTCCGCGTGGCCGACTCCTCGCGCCCGACGCGGGAGTGCTTGCGGCCATAGCCGAAGTAGATGACCAGCCCCAGCGCGAGCCAGAGGATGAGCCGTATCCAGGTCTCCGTGCCCAGGCCCAGCATCAGGGCCGTGCAGACGAGAATGCCCAGGATGGGGACCACGGGCACGAAGGGCGTCCGGAAGGGCCTGGGCAGGTCCGGCCGCGTGTAGCGCAACACCAGGATGCCGGCGCAGACGACCACGAACGCGAACAGCGTCCCGATGGAGACGAGGTGCCCGAGCAACCCGATGGGGAACAGCCCCGCCACCACCATGGCCACGCCTCCGGTGATGAGCGTGGACACATAGGGCGTCCGGTAGCGCGGGTGGATGCGGCCGAAGAACGGCGGCAACAGCCCGTCGCGCGACATCGCGAAGAAGATGCGGGGCTGCCCCATCAACATGACGAGCACCACCGAGGCGAGGCCCGCGATGGCCCCCACGCCGACGATGGGACGAAGCCACTGCAAGGCGGGACCTCCCTCGGAGATGGCCACGTACACGGGCTCGGGCACGTCCAGCGTGCGGTACGGGGCCAGCCCCGTCATCACCGCCGCCATCAGCACGTAGAGCACCGTGCACACGATGAGCGAGCCGAGGATGCCCGTGGGCAAATCCTTCGACGGGTTGCGCGTCTCCTGCGCCGCCGTGGAGACGGCGTCGAAGCCGATGTACGCGAAGAAGATGACCCCCGCCCCCGCCAGCACCCCGCTCCAGCC
>NZ_JABXEM010000444.1:0-5207 GCF_013372595.1 Myxococcus sp. AM011 | reverse complement strand
GCTCGGGGGGCGTTCTCACGGCGGTGGGCGGTTTCCTGGTGCTGGGGCGCACGCTCTTCTCCAACTCGCCGGACCGCGATGGCATCGACCGCGAGGGCCACTACGGCGCCTCCAGTCGGAAGGTGGCGACGACGTGGGGTGTGGTGCTGCTGTCGGTGGGTTTGCCCGCGCTGGTGGCGGGCATCGTGCAACTCCACCGGGGCGGCGAGACGAAGGAGACGCGCAAGGCGGATGAGATGCTGGCCCTGCGTGAGGTGCCTTGTCAGCCACAGCCCGCGGACGGAGTGGTGGAGCTGGCGGGCGGCAATGGCCCTCCGCCCGAGCCGCGCGCCACGGTGAATGGGACGCTGGTGCTGAGCGCCGAGGAGGCGAGGACCCTGAGCTTCAAGGGGTTGCTGTTGGACGGGGCTCCGGTGCTGCTCCAGGACGAGGACCTCTCGCGGATGGAGACCTTCCGGACCTGTGCCCAGTTGCTGGCGGCGCCGGTGGACCCGGACGCCCTGGCCCGTGAGGCCAAGACGCATCCGAACCGGCTGCGGACCAAGAGGGAGTTGGTCCGGGCCTGCACGACGCTGCCGGGAGCGCCCGCGGGTCCGTTGATGGAGGCCATCGACTCCGCGCTGGTGGGGGGCATGGCGCCGGAGGTGAGTCCGTCACCGCCGACTCCGCCCACGCCACCGTCAGGTACCGAGCTCTGACTCGACGTCTATCGTGAGGCTCACCGGTCAGAGTTCCAGGCCGTTCCAGCCTTCGGCGTTGTAGACCTTGAAGCCAGTCAGTCCCGCCTCGACGAAGGCGGCATGGACGTCCTCACGGATGATGATGAGGCGTCGCTCCATGGTGCAGCGGAACATCTTGGCCTCAGGACTGATGGAGGCTGGCTTGAGGGCCAGTTTCTTGATGCGACCGATTTGATCTTCCTCGAGAGGGTCCATCTTGTAGACCGAGCGCTCCAGGTCGATGGCATCTTCGGCGCCGAGCAGGTTGAGAAAGGCATAGTCAGGGCCAACGACGTTGCCCTGGTGGTCCTTGACCACCACGGGAAGCCACTCGGCGTTGGTGAGTCCCAGCGACTCGATGAGCTTGCGTGCCCGACCCGAAACCAACTGGGCCCTCATCAGATTGGGTTGGAAGTCGTACAGGTTTCGGCTGTCAGGATGGTTGTCTGAGAACGAAACCTCCCCTCCCATCGGAAAGCTCTTGGCCAGGCAGATGCCTTCATCGAACTTCCAGTCAGTCGGGCTGTTGCGTGGATACTCGTCGATATATCCACCCTCGATGCTGCGAATCTTGAAGACGAAGAAATTCATGGCTTGAAGTCATTCCTCAGTAGAGAGAGCCCCAGTCATAGCGACTCTTGGCCTTCGTATCCTTGGGGGCATAGCGCACGAATTCGTGCACGTATTGTTTTCCTTTGGTGACCGATTCGACCACGGCTCGACTCAACTCCACGAGCACGTCCCAGTATTTTTCTTCGAGATTTTTCAGATGTTCGAAGATCCTGGTGGCCAGTGCACTGTGGTCTTTGTGAGCATCGATCTCCTTCTGAAGCTTTCTGGAAATGGCCTTCATCTCTTCCATCACCTGCTGCGTATAGAGGGGATGGTCGCCGGGGTGTTGCAGGAGCGCATGGATTGGCACGGCCCACGCCTGGTCCGGCAACATGATGATGTTGTGGCCATGGTTCAGGTTGTACTCGGACTGGAGAATCAGTCGGAGTTGCTTGTACGTGAAGGCGGGCCCGTCCTTCAGTTCGTAGTAGAACGCCGAGCCCGGGAGGATGTGGTGGGCCTCCCAGGCGTACGGGTACTTCTGGAGCGCGGGCTTCTTCTCCTTGTCCTTCGCCCTCGGATTGAAGTTCTCCGGCGGTCCTCCCGGGAACTCCGCCGTCTGGCGCACCAGGTCCCGGATTTCATCCAGGTACGAGTGGTCGAAGACGCGGTACACGTCGCGCCCGTCCAACGACGCGATGTAGTCCGAGCCATTCTGCGCATACGAGCTGTCCTTGCCGAGCACCCCACGCGGCAGCGCGTTGCCATCGACATGGTCGGCGTCGTCCGCGGACTCTTCCGCCGGCTTCGGCTTCTTCTTCTTCGCCTCCGTGGCCGCCGCGTACTTCCGGTCCCGGTTTCGCTCGAAGATGGCCAACAGGCGCTGCGCCAGCGCCGTGTTCATCTCATTCGCATTGAGGCTGCTCATGCACGCACCCGCCTGGAGCGAGGCTGGCGCAAAGCCACCACCTCTTGGCGGCAATGCTGCCCGAAGGGTGGAAGAACGGCGAGCGCCTTCCTATCGGCGCCCGCCAATCCCTCTCACCTCACGGCCCGACGACGGTGAGCACGCTCTTGTCGAAGTCGATGACCTGGCGCGCCACCTCGACGACCTGCTCCGACGTCACCGCGTCGATGTGCTTCGCGTAGTGCAGGAAGTTGTCCAGGTTCAGCCCATAGAGGGTGTCCATGGCCATCATCCCCGCGCGCGCGCCGTTTCGCTGGAGCGCGATTTCGTGCGTGCCGATGAGGTTCTGCTTCGCCCGCGCCAGCTCCTCCGCGGGGATGGGCTCGTCGCGGATGCGCTTGAGCTCCGCGCGAATCCCCTCCAGCGCCGCGTCCACCTTCTCCGGACTCGTGCCCATGTACACCGCGAAGTAGCCCGGCTCGATGCCCTCCACGCCGAAGCTGCTCACGCTGTACGCCATGGAGCGCTTGTCCCGCAGCTCCACGAAGAGCCGCCCGCCCTGACCGGACAGCACGCCGGACAGCGCCTCCAACGCGTGGCGCTCCGGGTCGTTGATGCGCAGCCCCCGGAAGCCCATCACCAGGTGCGACTGCGCCTTGGCCAGCACGCGCTTCTCCTGGCGCGCGGCCTCCGGCGGAGCCTCGGGGAGCACCTTCGGCGCGGCGGCGGCCTTGCCTCGCGAAGTACCGAAGTACTCCCGCGCCAGCGCGAGCACCTCGTCCACCTTCACGTCACCCACCACGGTCAGTGTGAGCTGCGACGGGTCCATGTAGCGCGCGTGGTAGGCGAGCAGCGCCTCGGGCCCCAGGGCTTCCACCGACTCCTTCTCCCCGAGCGTCGGCAGCCGGTACGGATGCGTCTTGAACAACGTCCGGTTGAACAAATCGAACGCGAGACCGGACGGCTTGTCCTCCCGGGTGAGGATGTCCTGGAGCATCAGCGCGCGCTCGCGGGCCACCTCCACCTCGGGGAACGAGGGGTTGGACAGCGTGTCCGCGAACAGCCGGAACGCCGACTCGAAGTGACGCGAGAGGAACTCACCCCGCAGGTTCACCGAGTTGCGTCCGCTCATTCCTCCCATGCTGCCGGCGTAGATGTCGACGAGCTGCGAAATCTCCTCGGCGTCCCGCGTCGGCGTGCCTCGCGTGAGGCTGCGCGCCAGCAGTGTGGTGAGGCCGTTGTCGGCGGACGTCTCGTAGCGCAGGCCGCCCATGAAGGCCGCGCGCATCGCGAACAGCGGCACCGCGGGCTCCACGCGCACCATGATGGTGGCGCCCGAGGGCAGCTTCTCCGTGATGATTTCGCTGGGACCCTTCGTCTTGGCGCCCAGCCGCAGCGAAGGCTCACCCACGGAGACCTTGTTCGCCTTGCGCTCCGGAGGCGCGGCGACGGGCCCGCGCTCCACCCGGTCCAACACCGCGTGGACCTGCTCCTCCGTGAAGCTCGTGCCGTGCGGCAACAGCCCGGTGATGGTGGCGCGGTCGAAGCGCAGGTACTTCTCCGCCGCCGCGCGCAACTGCTCCGGCGTGAGCGAACGGATGCCCTCGTAGTAGCGCGCCTCCGCCTCCAGGCTGCCCATGCCGGACTGGTAGAAGCCCATCTTCCGGGCGATGCCCTGCACCGTCTCGCGCTGGTAGACGGCCTCCGCCTCCAAGAGCGCCTTCGCCGTGGACAGCTCGTCCGCGGACACCGGCGTCACGCGCAGCGTGGCCAGCGCCTTCGAGGACTCCTCCAGCGCCTTCTCCAGATTCCCCGGCTGCAGCGTCATCGACATCGAGAACAGGCCCGGGTCCTGCGGCGTGTAGGAGAACGCGTGGATGTCGTTGACCAGGTTGTGCTTGCGCTTCACCTCGCGCGTCAGGCGGGAGGCGTCACCCTGGCCCACAATCATCGCCAGCACGTCCAGCGCGGGCGTGTCCGGGTGCGAGGCCTGGGGGATGGGGAAGGCCAGGTGCAGCCAGGCCTCCTTCACCTCGTCCGGGCGCAAGAGCACGCGGCGGCCGGTGGGCGCGGGCTCCTGGGGGCGCTTCGCGGCGCCCTCGTACGGACGGCCCCAGTCCCCGCCGAAAATCTCGTCCACCCACCCGCGCAGCTCCGCCTCGCTCAAGTCTCCCGAGACGGCGAGCACCAGGTTCTGGGGCGTGTAGTAGCGGTGGTAGAACTCGAGCACCTTCTCCCGCGTGAAGCTGCGCACGCTCTCCGCCGTGCCCAGGACGGGGAGCCGGTACGGATGCGTCTGGAACACGGTGGAGAACAAGTCGCGAGACGCGCGCCGGGAGGGCGTGTCCTGGCTGCGCTTGATTTCCTCGCACACCACCTCGATTTCGCGCGCCAGCTCGTCGGCGTCGAAGGCGGAGCGGCGCACCGCGTCCCCGAGGATGTCCAGGCCCGTCTTGGCGAACTGGCTGGCGATGACGATGTGGTAGACCGTCTGGTCGTAGGACGTCCAGGCGTTGATTTCGCCGCCATGGGCCTCCACGTCCCGGGCGATTTCGCCGGGGCCGCGTCGCTCGGTGCCCTTGAACAGCATGTGCTCGTGCAGGTGGGCCAGGCCCGCCTGGTCGGGGCGCTCGTCGGCGCTGCCGACCTTGACCCAGACCTGGAATGCCGCGACCTTGGCGGCGTGGTTTTCGTCGAAGACGACGGTGAGCCCGTTGGGTAGCGCGTAGCGGATGGCCATATAGGAGCGTCCGAAGCTGGCACTCGCCCCCCTGGAGGGCAAGGCGAGGTGTGATGTTTCCCCCACTGGCTAACGCCCAGGGGCCCTCACGTCGAGGGGTCCTTGCCGCCTCCCTGTGTCCGGAAGGCGGAACCGACCTCTCTCGTCACGCGTCCCTGGCAGGCAGCGCCGCCGGGCGGTAACCTGCGGATGCCCATGCCGTCACCTCCGGAAGAGGTGGATCCGCTCGCGGACCTGCGCGACAGCCTGGACCTGGAGGACACTGGCGTCCAAGCGGCCCCCCCCGCCC
>NZ_JABXEM010000443.1:0-5290 GCF_013372595.1 Myxococcus sp. AM011 | reverse complement strand
GTATGGCGGCGCGGCGCGGGCGGGAGGGGTGGAGGCGGCTCGGTGTCTGTTGCATGCGCAGGCGCTGGAGCTGGCGCATCCGGCCACGGGAGCACCGTTGCGTGTGGAGGCCCTGGTGCCCGAGGACCTGCTGCGCTTCTTCACTCTCGCGGGCGTCGCGGTGCCTCAGGGGGCCGTGCCCGAGAAGTGACGGGATGCGCCGCGGCGGAGTGCCTCCGCCTCATCCTGGCGACGTGGCCTCATGGCTCCCCCGGTTCAGGGTCGCCACCAGACCCAGGCCCTCCCCGTCAAGTGGCTCCACGGGCGAGTCGCGGGCGGGCAGTGCCGGCCTCACGGCGCGGGGCGCCATCCGTTGAGCCCGCTTCGACAGCAAGCAGCCGAAGGGCCTGGAGGGTGCCTTCCAGGAGGCTCTCCGCCGCTCGGGCCACGGTGGGCTCGGCATTTCGCGCGGGAAGCATGACGGTGACAGCCCGGATGGCCCGCGTTGTGTAGACTGCCGCACCCATGGGTGGCGTGAGAAACGGCAAGGGCGCCGGCACGCCGGAGCCCGCGGCCGTCCGACAGGAGGTGCCGCGATCCGGCATGCTCGAGGTCGGGCCGACGGACGATGCGGAAGCCGGGGTGGCTCGCCACTTCGGGGCCGCTGTGCGCTGGCTGCGCGAAGGTGCTCCCTCTCGGGCCTTCGAGGAGCTGGAGAAGGCCTGCCACACCCTGCCCATGTCCCCCCGCCTGGCTGCTGGGCTGGTGCGTTTCGCGCGAACCGCTGGGGCTGAAACTGTTGCCATCGGATTGCTGGATTCCGTTCCGGCCACCGCGCCCGCCGAGGTGCGGCGTGCCGTGCGTCGCCAGCTCGCGAGGGTGTTGCGCCGGACGCATCAGACGGCCCGTGCTCTTTCCGTGCTCGAAGCCTTGGTCGGGGAGTTCCCCGAGGAACGTCGCGCGCGGCGGATCCTGGAACTGCTCCGAGCCAAGGGCCGAGGGGATGGAGGGCGCGCACCGGCTCCGCCGAGCGCCGTGCTGGAGAAGCTGCCCACGAAGAAGTCGGGCGTTCAGGCCCTGGCGGTCTGGGAAGAGGACGAGGTCGACTACCACGCGGCGACGGTGGTCGATGCGACGGGAGCGACTTTGGGTCCGCCCGCCGTGGTGCCTCCGCCGCGCACGCTGACGATGGAGCTGGCTCGGGTGCAGTTCCAGGTGGAGGCGCCGCCCCTTGGGTTGACGGTGCCTGGCGGGGCATCGGCTCGGGGCGTTGGGCCCGAGGGCGGGAGCGCGCCGGAGGCTCCGACCCCGGTGGTGCCGAGTGGGAAGGGGACGCGTCCGGTCGAGCACGCAGTGTCCGCGCCTCAGGCTCCAGCGGATGTTCCGTTTCCGTGGGATGTGGCGCCGACGGAGTCGGTGCCTCAATCGGGTCCCTCCGTTGCCGGGCAGGGGATGCGGACCGGTGGATTGCCCGTGGATGCGGTGGTGCCGGGCTCGAAGGTCGAGGGCGGGGCGGGGGAGTCGTCGGAGGATTCAGGTCCTGGTGCGGCGCGGAGTGACGCCGTGGACCTGTCGACGAAGGCGGCTTTGGAGGTGGGGCTGCTCGACGTCGAGGCTTCTCCGACCGAGGTGGATTCGGTCGCGAGGCAGCGCGTCACGGGGGCGCTGGCGACCGAGCAGGTGTCACGTGCCGGGCACGGTGATGAAGCGGTCGCGCCGAACGATGTGGCCTCGAGTGCCGAGCGGAGTGCCTCAGGGGCCCTGCTGAACGATGCGGCCTCCAGTGCACCGGGTAGTGCGGAGGGCTCGCCAGACAATGCGGCCTCTGTCGGGACAGGCCTCGCGGAGGGCTCGCCAGACAATGCGGCCTCTGTCGGGACTGGCCTCGCGGAGGATTCGCCAGACAAAACGGCTTCCCTCGGGCCCGGTAGCGCGGAGGTTGTGCCGAGCACGACGGCTTTCAGTGTCCCAGGTAGCGCGGAGGTTGTGCCGAGCACGACGGCTTCTGTTGGGACCAGCGGCGTGGAGCTGTCGCCGCGCAAGGTGGCATCCACTGGTTCGAGCGGCGTGGATGCTTCGCCGAATCAGGCAGCTCCTCTTGGGGCGAGTGATGTGCCTGCCTTGTCGACAGAGGTCGCTTCGCGTGTCGGGCTGAGTGATGTGGATGCCTTGCCGACCGAGGTGGCTTCCACTGTCGGGCCGGGCGATGCGGATGCCTTTTCGCGCGGAACGGCCTCGGGCGCGGAACGAAGTGACGCCACGGATTTGCCGACAGAGGCGAACCCTGGCGAGGGGTTGCTCGACACTCGTGACGTGTCCGCAGGAACCACTCCGAACGGCGCGGTGGACCCTGCACCCGCTTCCGCCGCGCGGCGCCTGACGCCGGCTTCAACCCGCGCTTCGTCGCACGAGTCGACTCCGAGTCCTGATGCACAGGTCGCGTCGAGCCTGGAGTTGACCGCTCCGACGGCCTCGCCCATCAGCACCGAGCCGAGCGACAAGGCGATTCCTCCCGAGGAGGATGCCCCCAGCTCCGCGCGCGCTGCCGCGGTCGAACCGGAGGACGACAGCGAGTTCCGCGCGAAGACCCAGGTGGAGATGCCCGCTGTCAGGGTCCAAGACCTGTTCCCCTGGGACGTGCATCCTCAGGAGGCGCCACTCCCCGCGCGGTCTCCTGGCGGGACCGCGACTCCTCCCTCGAAGGGGAAGCCCGCCGCCTCGGGTTCACCACCCGTCCTCCATCCGGTGGGCACGGAGCCCGCTCGCTCCAAGCCCCAGCCTGCTCCGGCTCCCAAGCGAGGCGAAGACGCTCCGCGCTCGGAGACGATGGAGGTCCCGCTCGCTGACCTCTTCGCCGCGTTGGGGGGCGCACCCGCCGGCGTTTCGGAGCCTGGAGTCCCAGGCAAGAGTGGTCCTGTCTCTTCTCGCCCTGACCCCGTGGCCCCGTCCCGGCCCGGGCGCTCGGGTGTGGCGGAGCCCACTCCTGGAGAAGACGCGGAGGAGTTGGCGCGTTCGCACAAACTGGAGGCGCAGTTCGTCGCGCGTCGAGCGTGGCGTGAGCTGGCCCAGCTCTATCTCAAGCGCGCGGACCGGGCGAAAGACCCGGGGGCTCGCGCGGAAGCACTGACGCGACTCGCGGAGGTGATGGAGACCGAACTCCAGGACCCCGCTGGCGCCGCGCGAATGTACCGGGAGATTGTCGAGCTGACCGGAGACCGCTCCGCGCTGCGCGAGCAGGTCCGCTTGCTGGCCTCGCGGGACGACGCCTCACTGGTTCGCCGAGCGCTCGATGAGGCCATCCAGCGGGCAAGGACGGGCCGCGCGCGCGCCATGGCGCTGCTGACTCGAGGAGAGCGCTGGCTCCACATGGGGGAGCCTGGGAAGGCCCGTGCGGACTTCGAGGCCTCGGAGGCGCTCGCTCCAGATTTGCTTCCCGCGCTCGCGGGCCTGTTGTCGTGTGTCGAGGGTTCGGAGCGCTCGGCTGTCGCGAAGCGACTGCATTCCGTGCTCGCCACGACGCCGCGCCGGGCGGCGGACCGCGCGGAGGCGCTCCGGGTGCTCGCGCGCACCGCGGAGGAACAGCTCGATGATTCCCGCCTCGCGCAGTGGGCCTGGGGCGAGGTGCTCATCGAGAGCCCTGACAGCGAGCAGGCTCGAGAGCGCCTCCTGTGGCTCGCGCGAGAGCTGGGTGACACGGCGGCGCTCGGACAGCTTCTGCGCGCGCAGATAGCTCGCGAGTCGCGGGGCCCTGTCGCACGGCAGTCTCGCCTGGAGCTGGTGGCCACCCTGGAGTCATCGGGGGATGCCGAGGCCGCGCTGAACGAGCTGCGTCAGGCGGTGCGCTTCGAGCCAGGACACAAGGAAGCGTGGCTGTTGCTCGTGGAGCGTTTGCTGGCGCGAGACAACAAGGGCGAGGCGGCCTGGGCGCTCGAACACGCCGCCACCGCGACCGAGGATGAACTCGAACGCGAGCAGACCTGGGACCGACTGGCGCGCATGTGGCGTGAGTCGCTCGGTAATTCAGAGCGTGCGCAAGTCTATGCCCGTCGCGCGGAGGGACTGAGGCTCGCACGTGAAGAACGGGAGGCGGTGCTTCCTCCCGAGCCTCCTCGCAGCGCGACACCTCGCCGCGAGCCGAGTGGACCGAAGGCGCTCCTCGTTCCGTTGCCCATGACGACGACGTCGCTCGTCGCGGCCGGACGCGATGACCTGTCCGAAGAGATTACGTCGACCTCCGACCCCAGCGCTCTTCCCGGTGGGACAGGCGAAGGCGCGGGGCAACGAGATGCGAGGTCCGCGCCGCCAGCGGGCACCTCGGGCGCGCAGGGTGGTGGCGCGGGTGCACGCGTCGAGCGGTCCGCACCGCAAGGGGGTTCAGCCGCCGCATCTGCTGGAGCAGAAGGCGCTCGCGAAAGGCCCGTGGGTGCGCGCGCGGAGAAGCCCGCTGCCGCTGCGTCGCGCGGCGAGAAGTCCACGCCCGCTCGTGGGCCCGCGGCATACGAGGACAGACTGGGCGCGCTGGGGCCGGAGCTGGACAGGCCCGCGCCTTCTGGGTCGACGGTGGTCTTCGGCGAGAATGCGCCCGCGCCGCGCGCGGACAAGCCCGCCGCTGAAGCCAAGGGACCAGCGGCTCCTGAGGCACCTCGTGCTTCCGCTGCTCGCGGCGAACGTTCCGCCGCGCCGCCAGCACGTTCGGTCAATCCGGCCGACGACAGGGCTCCCGCGCCGCCAGCACATGGCGCAAAGCCGGCCGACAGTGCGCCGGCTGCACGTGGTGATCGCGCCTCCGCACGAGCCGCCGCACCGTCCGACAGCGCCCCCGCTGCACGTGATGAGCGAGCCCCCGCGCCGTCCGGCCGTGGTGCCGTTGCGCCCGAAAGTGCGCCTGCGGCACGTGGTGGGCGAGCCCCCGCGCGGCCATCACGTGCGGCGCCTCCGGTCGACAACGCTCCTGCCGCAGCTCGCGGCGAACATGTCGCCGCGCCGTCCGCACGCGCCGCCGCACCATCTGACAGTGCCTCCGCTACACGCGGTGACCGAGTTTCCTCGCCACCCGCGCGCGGTGCCGCACCAGCCGACAGTGCCCCCGCTGCGCGCGGCGAGCGAGCCGCCGCACCACCCGCACGCGGTGCCGCACCAGCCGACAGTGCGCCTGCGGCACGCGGAGAACGAGCCGCGCGCGGTGCCGCACCAGCCGACAGTGCCCCCGCCGCACGTGATGAGCGAGCCCCCGCGCCGTCCGGCCGTGGTGCCGTTGCGCCCGAAAGTGCGCCTGCGGCACGTGGTGGGCGAGCCCCCGCGCGGCCATCAC
>NZ_JABXEM010000442.1:0-5332 GCF_013372595.1 Myxococcus sp. AM011 | reverse complement strand
CGGTGAGGCTGGGGGAGGAGGGGGTGACTAGAAACGGTCCGGGGCGGTGTTGCCGACCACTTCTTCCAAGGTGGTGAAGCCGTCCATGACCTTCTTCAGGCCACTCATGCGAAGGCTGCTCATGCCCAGACGGATGGCCTCCTGCTTGAGCTCCGCGGCGGATCCGCCGTTGATGACCAGCTCCTTGAGGCCGTCCCAGAAGGGCATGACCTCGTAGATGGCCACGCGGCCCCGGTAGCCACGGTCATTGCAGTCGCGGCAGCCGACCTTCTCGTACACCGTGAAGGTGCCCATCTTGTCCGGAGGAATTCCGGCGTCGATGAGGGCCTGCTCGTCCACCTTGTCCGCCGGCTTCTTGCAGGCGGGGCACAGGCGGCGCGCCAGACGCTGGGCGAGGATGAGGTTGAGCGAGGCCGTCACGAGGAACGGCTCGATGCCCATGTTGAGCAGACGGCTCACCGTGCCAGGGGCGTCGTTGGTGTGCAGCGTGGAGAGCACGAGGTGGCCGGTGAGCGCGGCCTTGACGCCGATTTCCGCCGTCTCGAAGTCGCGGATCTCACCAATCATGATGATGTCCGGGTCCTGGCGGAGGAACGAGCGCAGGCCCGCGGCGAAGTTCAGGCCGATGTCTTCATGCATCTGCACCTGGTTGATGCCGGCGAAGTTGAATTCGACCGGGTCCTCGGCGGTGCAGATGTTGGTGCCGACGTCGTTGAGGCTGGAGAGCGCGGAGTACAGCGTCGTCGTCTTGCCGGAACCGGTGGGGCCCGTCACCAGCACCATGCCGTAGGGCCGGTCGATGGCTTCCTTGAACCAGGCCAGCGGCTCCGCGTCGAAGCCCAGCTTCGTCATGTCGAGCTGGAGGTTGCTCTTGTCGAGCAGACGCATCACGACCTTCTCGCCGAAGAGCGTGGGACACACGCTCACGCGGAAGTCCATCTCCTTGCCGCCGCCAATCTTGATCTTGATGCGGCCGTCCTGCGGCAGGCGTCGCTCGGAGATGTCCAGCGAGGCCATGATCTTCAGACGCGACGTAATCGCGTTGCGCAGCTTCATCGGCGGGCGCATCACCTCGTACATCACGCCGTCGATCCGGAAGCGGACCCGGAAGTCCTTCTCGTACGGCTCGATGTGGATATCGGACGCGCGCTTCTTGATGGCGTCCATGAGGATGAGGTTCACCAGCTTGACGACGGGCGCGTCATCCGCGGCCTTCGCCATCTCGTCGATGTTCTCCGTCTCCTCCTTCGCCAGCTCGATGTCGTCGCCGACGTCGCCGACGATCTCCTCCATCGAGGGGCCCTTCTCCGCGTAGTAGCGCTCAATCGCCTCGCGGATGGAGACCTCCGACGCCACCACCGTCTCGATGTTGTAGCCGGTGAGGAACTTCAGGTCGTCCACCGCGAAGATGTTGGACGGGTCGCACATGGCGACAATCAGCGAAGGGCCCGCGCGGTTGACGGGAATCACCAGGTGCTTCTCGGCCACTTCCTTGGGCACGAGCTTGATGATGTCCGGGTCGACGTCGAAGTCCTTCAGGTTGATGGCCGGCACGCCGTACTGCTTGGAGAGGAAGTCGGTGAGCTTCGACTCCTCGATGGCGCCCGTCTTGATGAGCGCGGTGCCGATGCGCGTGCCGCTCTTCTGCTGCTCTTCCTGGGCCTTGCGCAGCTGCTGGACGGAGATGAGATTCTCGCGGACCAGCAGTTCACCCAATCGACCGGACATTCGTGAAGCCTCTTCCTGGTGGCACAGAAGGATGAGACGGGCGGGGGCCCGCCTCGCTCTTGGGAGACAGGGGCGTTGCCTCGGGGCCCCACAGCACCTTTGGCACGGTTCCTGACAGCGAATTAGAGGGGAGCCGCGCACATCCGTCAAGGCGCCCTCTGGGGGCCCCCGACTCGCCAACCCGTTGAACAATCACGGGAAAAATGCGTGCGTCATTCCCCGGCCCGCGCAATCACCGTGCGAGCGGCCTCCACGTCGCGTTTGATCTGCCCCGCCAGCTCCGCCACGGAGCCGAAGCGCTGCTCGGGGCGCAGGCGTTCCAGGAACTGCACGCGCACCTCCCGCCCGTAGATATCCCCCGCGAAGTCCAGCAGGTGCGCCTCGATGGTGACCTCGGTGCCACCGAAAGTCGGTTTGATTCCGATGTTGGCCGCCCCTCCGTGCCAGGTCCCCACGCCCTCGCCGGCGAGGAAGCGCACGCGGATGGCATAGACGCCCGGCGCGGGCCGCAGCTCGTTCTGCGTGTCCACGTTGGCGGTGGGAAAGCCGATGGTCCGCCCCCGCCCCGCGCCCGCCACCACCATGCCGTCCAAGTCAAACGGGCGGCCCAACAGCCGGCACGCGGCGGACACCCGTCCCTCCAGGATGTACTCGCGCACCCTCGAGGACGAGGCCACCACCCCGTCCACCGTGACGGGCGTCACCACGTGGACCCGGGCGCCTCGCCGGGCCGCCGCCTCGCGCAGCGTCTCCACCTGGCCCGCGCGCGCCGCGCCGTAGGTGAAGTCGCTGCCCACCACCACGTGCGCCACGCCGAGCGCGTCGAAGAGCGCGGCCTCGAAGTCCGCGGGCCCCGTGCGCGCGTAGTCGCGCGAGAAGGCCTGCACCACCGTGGCCTCCAGCCCCAGGTCCGCGAGCAGCTCCAGGCGGCGGGGCAGGAGCGTAATCAGCTTGGGCGCCAGGTCCGGCTGGAGCACCTTGCCCGGGTGGGGGTTGAAGGTGAACGCCGCGGGGGAAGCGTGCTTGCGCGCCTCCGCGAAGAGGGCCTGGTGGCCCACGTGCACCCCGTCGAAGTTGCCCAGGGCGAGCGCCCGGCCGATCAGCGCCCGGCCCGCCTCCGCCACCGACTGGAAGACCTTCATGTCCCCCCTATACCAGTGTTTTTCCCTGGCCAGACCCCGCTTGCCCGTGCTTGGAGCGCCCTCCTCATGCCACGCCCCCGCTTGCTGCCAGACCCCGTCGGCCTCCACCTCATCGCCCAGGAGACTCCTCCGGACTGGGACGCCGAGTTCGGCTTCCCCGGCCCCCTGGAGCTCGAAATCGGCTCCGGCGCCGGCGGCCACGCGCTGGAGTACTGCCGCCGCAACCCCACCGTCCGCTTCGTCGCCTTCGAGTGGCGCAAGAAGTACGCGCGCGACACCCAGGAGCGCGCCCAGAAGGCCGGGATGAAGAACCTGCGCGTCGTCGAGTCCGACGCCCGCTTCGCCGTCCCCCGCATCTTCGCGGACGGCTCGCTCTCCGCCATCCACCTCCAGTTCCCGGACCCCTGGTGGAAGCGCGCCCACGCCAAGCGCGCCGTCGTGCAGCCCGACTTCGCCGCCCTCCTGCTCGCCAAGCTCGCCCCCGGCGGCCGCTTCGACATGCGCACCGACGTCGAGGACCGCGCCCACAACATGCTTTCCATCCTGGAATCCGTGGGTTTCCACAACCCCTTGGGTTCCGGCGTTTTCCATCCCCATGACCCGGAGGAGGTGCCTTCGACGCGCGAGCGGCGGTATCTCACCTCGGGGGAGCCTGTGTACCGGGCCCGGCTCGTCAAACCCGCCTGAGCCTCCAGAAGACGGGGACTTACCCTCCCCCTTGGCTTCCTGGAGTCGTCGGGAGACAATCAGAAACATTCTGGCAGAGCGGGATGATTGCACTGGGGGCGCAACCGCATGGCGGAGGGTGATTGGAAGAGGACGCCGGAGGTAGCCCGGCGGACGGGGTCGGGCGGCGAGCTGAGCGGCCGGACGGTGCTCATCGTCGACGATGACCCGGCACACGTGGCGCACGTGCGCGAGGGGCTGGCGCCGCGCGGGTACGTCTTCAAGGAAGCCCATGACGGGACGCAGGCGCTGTCGGCCATTCGCGAGGCGAGGCCGGACCTCATCCTGATGGACGTGGAGATGCCGGGGCTGGGCGGCGTGGAGGTGTGCCGCATCATCAAGGCGAACTCCGGGGAGGAGGGCTTCGGCTTCATCCCGGTGATTCTGATGACGGCGCGGCAGGCGGCGGGAAAGGTGGAGGGGCTGGAGCTGGGGGCGGACGACTACCTGGTGAAGCCGTTCGACATGCTGGAGCTGTCGGCGCGGGTGAAGTCGATGCTGCGGCTCAAGGCGCTCCAGGACGCGCTGGTGGAGAAGAACCGGGAGCTGGACAAGGCCAACAAGGAGCTGGCGCGGCGGCGCGAGGAGTTGCTCGCCTTGAGCCGCACGGACGCGCTCACGGGCCTGTTCAACCGGCGCTGCTTCGAGGAGCGGCTGGGCGACGAGTTCGCGCGCT
Organism: Myxococcus sp. AM011; assembly: GCF_013372595.1. Taxonomy (NCBI): domain Bacteria; kingdom Pseudomonadati; phylum Myxococcota; class Myxococcia; order Myxococcales; family Myxococcaceae; genus Myxococcus; species Myxococcus sp. AM011. The sequence continues at coordinate 1,060 of NZ_JABXEM010000442.1, read as the reverse complement.
CGCGGCGCTACCAGTCGCCCCTGTCGCTGGTGATGCTGGACATCGACCACTTCAAGCGCATCAACGACACCTTCGGCCACCCCTTCGGGGACCAGGTGCTCAAGGCGGTGGCGCAGACGACGCGCTCGCGGCTGCGCGAGGTGGATGTGCTGGCGCGTTATGGCGGGGAGGAGTTCATCGCGCTCTTGCCGGAGACGGGGACGGCGGACGCGCTCAGGGTGTGCGAGCGCGTGCGCGAGGCCATCGCGGGGCTGCGGGTGGAGCACGTGGGCGTGGACGGGAAGCGGCAGGAGGTGCGCCTGACGGCGTCGCTGGGCGTGGCCACGGTGCCCTCGGCGGACCTGGAGAGCTCGGAGGCGCTGCTGCGCGCGGCGGACGCGGCGCTCTACGGGGCCAAGGGAGCGGGGCGAAACCGTGTCCAGCAACACGTTCCGTGAGGTGGACGCACCCAAGGCTTTCCCCCGGCGCCGCTTTGACCTAAACCCCACCCCCATGCGCCTGACCGCGACGATGCCCTGGTTGCTGGCCCTGCTCCTGGTGGGCGTGGCCGGCTGCAACCAGCCCCGCTTCGGCACACCGCAAGATGCGTATACGTCCTTCCACCGGCTGGTGAAGCGCGGCGAGTTCCGCGCGGCCTGGGGCGCCTTGTCCCAGCCCACCCAGACGGCCCTGACGAAGCGGGCCCAGGCGGTGGCTGACGCCTCCGGGGGCGCGGTGAAACCCGAGCCCCTGGGCCTCTTCTTCGCGAATGTCCCCCCTCCTCCGGATGTTACGGAGGTCTCCCTGGTCCGGGAGGCGAACGACGAGGCGACCGTGCTCGTTCGCTCGTCAGGCAGCACCCACGAGGTCCGGATGGTCCGTGAGCCGTCTGGGTGGAAAGTGGACCTCTCAGCCTCCCTCCAGCCTTGAAGCCGGGCATGCCCGGGCTCCTCGCATCAGGTAACGTACGACTGTGAACGATCGGAAGACACGGCGGGTGGTTCCCGCGGTCGAAGTCATCCGGCGGCCGGCCTCGACGCCCGGCAGCGCCGCCCAGACTCCGTCCCCCTCGGAATCCGCC
>NZ_JABXEM010000441.1:0-5435 GCF_013372595.1 Myxococcus sp. AM011 | reverse complement strand
CCACCCGGCCCGGCGCCACCTCATCGGGAGCCGCGCGCCCAACGAGGGAGGTGTGAATGCGCCATGGCACATCGACCGTCATCACGCGCATCCTTCCGGGCAAGCGCGAGGCATTGGATGACTTGCTGAGCTCGGTCGCCAAGGCGAGACGAGAACTCTTCGAGGGAGTACCAGGATTGCACTTCGCGCGTTGGACCGTCGTCGACCTGGGCCCCAAGGCGGCCCCCGCAAGGGACCCTCGACTCATCTTCGGCGCTGATGCCGTCCTCGACACCCGGAGCACGAAGGCGGAGGCGCTGGACCGCGAGGTGCTCCGCGCCCTGGTGCACTGGTGGAGCACGCTTCATCAGCGCGGAGCCCAGGCCGCCCATCTGTTCGATGCCCTCTATCGGAACTGCGCGGGATATCCCGAGGCGGGCCTCGCCGAGCCCGAGGCCGTGGAGGACTACCTCGTCCACCACCGCGCTCCCGCCGTCACGCGGCACGTGGACTTCGCCTATCGCTTCCAGTCTCCCGAGGACCTGCGCGCCTCCGTGGACGCGCTGCGCGCGGTGAACGAGCACCTGGACGCGCGCGCCCCTCAGCTCGAGGAGACACCCTGGACGGGACGTCCCCGCCAGATGCCGGACCTCCATCACGAGCTGCGCGATGTCGCGCGAGCCGCCGCGCCGGGCCTGGAGGATTCGGGCTGGAAGGAGCGATTGGCGACCGCGCGTGACTCGGCTGCGGCATCCACGCTGACGTATGCCGTCTATCGCTATGCCTGGGCGCTTCCTGGCATCTACCTGCTCAAGGCGCGGATGTGGCTGCATGCGAGGAAACATCCCGACGCGCGTCCGATATCGTGGCCCGCGCACGGCATGGGCGACGCGCCCGCGATTCCGCCCGTCAGCGACGCCATGGTGCAGAACCCCATGGTGCACGTCGCGCGCATCGTCGATGACCCGGGTACGCTGGCACTGGCGCAGCTCGCGCTGCGCAGTGTGAATCTGCGCTTGAAGAGATACGTGGTGGGCCTCAATCACGTGCAGACCATCCACTGCGCACGGTGGCTGGTGTACAGCGACGAGGACGGGCGGGGACCGCACCACCTCATCTTCTTCAGCAACTACGACGACACATGGGAGTCGTACATCGACGCGTTCGTCGACCACGCGGACGTGCGGGGCTTCCTGGAGCTCATCTGGAGCAAGACCGAGGGCTTCCCCACGAAGACGCGAGGTATCGACCCGTCGATGCCCAAGGAGCGCCTCCCGGTGGAGCCCTTCAAGCACTGGCTCCGCGCGCACGAGGTCCCCACGCGCGTCTGGTACAGCGCGGCGCTCGACGGCACACCCCGCCAGCGGCACTCCGTCCTGCTGCTGCACAACGCGCTCCGACTGCGCGAGCTGCTCACGCGCGAGCGCATGGACCAACCCATGAAGGACCGGGGGGCTCGAAAGGCCCTGGCCGCATTCCTGTCGAGAGGCGCGTGCGACCCCGGTCGTCCGCTGCTGCGCCCTCTCGCCCTCGCCGTCCACTCGCTGTCCGCGCTGCTCGCCCCGCTCAGCAAGAGATGGCGAGAGCCCCGGAGGAAGCACCATGCGCACGTCCGAGCCGAGACTCCCGACTTCACCCACGCGGAGCCCGCCCCCGCCTGAGCCTTCGACGGAGGTGGACCTCCGCGACGTGCAGGGACTGCTGCTGCACGGCTATCGACACATGGGCGAGCTCACCCTGCTCTTCCTGCGCATCGACGACGCGGAGGGCTGCCGACGGTGGCTGCGCGAGCTGACGAGCGACGGGACCCTCACCCCCGCTGACCGCATGGAGTTCCAGCTCCGCATGCATGACTCCGCGCGCAGCCAGACGCGCGTCAACCTGGCGCTGTCCCATGCCGGGCTGATGGCACTCGGGATGCCCGAGGGCGTCCGCGCCACCTTCCCCCGCGAGCTGCGCGAAGGCATGGCCCTGAGAGCCCGCGAGCACCTGCGCGACGTGGACGAGAACGACCCGGACCACTGGATGCTCGGTGGGACGCGGCATGAGGACGCGCTGCAAGTGCTGTTGCTGCTGTATGCGACGGATGCCGCGAACATGGAGCCGCTGCTCCGCGAGCACCTGGAGCGGGCGCACCGGAACGGACTGCGTGAGGTCTTCATCCAGCGCGGTCAGCGACGTGCTCGCGAGGAAGATCCACCGGGCTACTTCCGCGACCACTTCGGCTTCCTGGATGGTGTGTCGCAGCCTCGCCTGGAGGGACTGGATGACCCCGCGACACATCCACGGGACTACGACAGGCCCGTGAAGCGCGGAGAGTTCCTGCTGGGCCACGCCAATGAGTACGGAGAGTGGCCGCTGTCGCCCCACGTTCCGGAGCACCTGCCGGGAGCGAGCGCACTGCCACCGGTTCCAGGTCTGCCAGGCCGAAGGGATTTGGGACACAACGGGACGTTCCTCGTCCTGCGCAAGCTGGAGCAGGACGTGCCGGCCTTCGAGCGATTCCTGGACGAGCAGGCCGCGCTCGCACCGGAGGGCAATCCCGAGGAGCGACGTGAGTGGGTGGCCGCGAAGCTGGTGGGACGAAAGCGCGACGGCGCGCCGCTCGCGACGCCGCGACGACACCGATTGCTGCGCAGGCTCCTTCCCTTCCTGTTCCAGAAGGACGGCACGCCCGCGCGTGCGAGCGGCACGGGCCCATCGCATCCCGACAACGACTTCCGCTACGCGCGCGATGACCCGCACGGCTACGGTTGCCCCATCACCGCGCACACGCGGCGGTGCAACCCTCGCGACGCACTGCCGCCCTCGCCTCGCGTGTCCACGGACGTCACGCGGAGGCATCGCCTCCTGCGGCGCGGCTTCAACTACGAGGACGCGGAGGGCAAGGGGCTCCTCTTCATCGCCCTCAACGCGCACGTGGGCCGTCAGTTCGAACTTGTCCAGAGAAGCTGGGTGCACTTCGAACAGCTCGGAGGCATTGAGGGCGCCGAGGACCCACTGGCCGGAGACGGCGGTGGGCGCCTGATCATCCCCGCGGATCCAATCCGGCAATGCGCGACATCCCTGGGAAAATTCGTGACAACGCGGGGAGGCGGGTACTTTTTTCTGCCGAGCCTGAAAGCGCTCTCCTTCCTCGGAATGAAAGAGCGCGTGGCGGATGACGGAAGCGACGTCCCGCGCTCGTGAAACCGCGTGGCTGTGGCAGACTTGTTCCTCGGGGGTTCGACGGATCCATGAGGCGCCGCGGCACACGGGAGTCTGCAAATGGCGACGTGGAATGACCTCATCCAGGCGACGCCCCGGCAGGTCGGGGGCAAGTCGCTGGATGATGGGTCGGCGGTGCTGCTGGAGGCACTGCTGGGGACGGAGGGGGAGCAGTTGGTCCTTCTGGGCCATCTGCATCGGGAACCGCACCTGCTGAGGGAGGGGGCCTTTCATCAAGGCCGGATCCACCTGGAGGATGCGACGCGGCCCGAGTGCACGCGTGAAGCGCGGCTGGAGCTGCTCAAGTCCGCGAGCCACTGCTTCACGGAGGCGCTGGCCGCGGAGCGGGACACCGCGCGCGTCTCGTTGATCTCCCTGCACCTGGGAATCTGTCGGTTGCTGCTGGGCAATCCGAAGGACGCCCGGGAGTGGACGGCGATGGCGAACCAGGCGGCGGTGGAGACGCTGAAGGACATCCTCACGGAGGCGACGGGTGAGCAGGGCTTCACGCGCAACCGCTACCTCGGGGGCATGCTGAACTTCGTCATCTTCTTCACCAGCTCCGCCACGCTGGGCGCGGGCTACCTCGTCTGGGACCGGGTGATGAGCAAGCGCTCCGACAAGGTGCTGCGCCGGGCACTGGCGCGCATGGAGCCGCTGGCGGGCTACATCGACTCCATCCGGGAGATGAGGCTGCGGCTCGGTGAGGCCGCGTCCACGGTGCCTCGGTATGTGGTGACGCACGCCGTGGATGACAGTCAGTGCCTGTCGCGCATCACCATCCGGGCGCTGGTGGGTGAAGGCGAGTCCGTGGACTTCAATGGGCGCGAGACTCGGCGGGTGTCACGCACGGGGTCTGAGCGGATCACGACGGTCATCCGGTAGAGCCGACGCCAGTCTCACTCCTCGTAGATGAGCGCGGCTGGCCTTCCCTCAATCAGGGCCGTGAGCTCCTTCCGGCTCTTGACCAGGAAGCCTGAGTAGGTTGCCTCCACCCCGTCGTACAGCTTCGTCACCTCCGACGGGCCAGGAACAGCCGGGTTCGCGGTGCAAGACACCACCTTCCGAACGCCGCCGAAGAGCATCACGGCGGGCCGCCCATTCAACGTGAGCCCTTTGTGCGACTCCTCGGCCCGGCCGAGTTCCTCGGCGCGTATCCGGGCTTCGTCGAAGCTCCGGGCGGCGATGAGGAAGACGTTCTCATTAACGGGAAAGCTCCTCTGCCGCCCCTCCTTCAACTGGATGTACATGATTACACTCGCCGCGTACCACGCCGTCTTCTGGCGCTTCATGGACCTTCCCTTCTGCGGTGATGGCGTTTAAGAGCCTTCCCAATCATCACAGGCCAATTCAGCAACCCAATCGAGCGTGTTTCCTCAATGCAGCGCATCATACTACCTGTCGAACCGGAGCCAGGCTCAACTTCTCAAGTAGTCATCTCCAATCCAGTGAAAGACTGGGCCAAACTGAATCCAAAGGCATGGGCAAAGCGATCCACAGACGGCACTTACGTCCTTCGAGCTGATCATTTTCATCACTCCAAATTAGTGAGTGATGCGGTTCGCGCTCGGGTTCAAGGAGATGGGCTCGAGGAGATTGAACCATACGCACCGAGACCAGGCAGCGCACCACTTATCGTCCTGCTCGAATCTCCCCACAAGAACGAGTACAGCAAGGACATCGAGGAGTTTGCTCCTCAGTGGCCCCTGAACGGCGAAAGCTCCCGCAAAAAAATGCAACGCCACCTTCGTCGTTTGACCGAAGCCGCTGGATTCACATGGGCAGACATCCAGTCAAAGGAAGTTACCCTAGTCAATCCAGTGCCACTCCAGACTTCCATGCATCGATTCTTCCCACACAAAGAGGGCTTGCATAAAACCCTGCGCGACCAGGTCTGGTGTGCGCTCTTTTCGCAGACTCGTTACTTCAAACTCTCGCTGCAGCTAAGAATCGACCAGTACGCTCCCTTCTTAATTCTCAATGCGTGCACAAAAAATCTCCAGGATGAGGTTCACAAGGTCTTGACGCGACTTCCATATCAAAGCGAGCGCATCAGCAACCATCCATCAATGTGGTTTTCACGAGATCGCTTGCTGCGTCCTGACGAAGTACGCGTCCTTAACACTACTGCATCAGGGGTAGGCCGAAGAGGGAATGGGCGGCGGAGGGCTGGGCGGGCAGGCCCTCATTGCATTGGCCGCCATCGGCCCCACTCATGAATGGGGTATGGACTCCTTCATGAACGCCGC
>NZ_JABXEM010000440.1:0-5459 GCF_013372595.1 Myxococcus sp. AM011 | reverse complement strand
CCTCACGCAGCGTGGCGCGCCAGAATCCGGCTCGCTGCTGGACTCCGCGCGACCTGCAACATCCCTTCCCGGCAACCAGCGCGCTCGTCGCGACCGCGATCTCCATCAACCACTTCGCTCAGCAACAACGACACACGGGCGGCGGCCCGGGAAGAACCACTACTCCAACCGAGTCACCGGCCGAGGCGCGGGCACCAGCGAAATCGGCGCCGGGTGCGCGTCACGCGCGGTGTGCTGACGCTGCTTCGGGTCCGGGCGCTCCACCACGCGAGCCACCAGGTCGTAGTCGTGCGCCTCCGTCACCTCCACGGTGACCAGCTCACCCGGGTACGCCAGGCCGTCGTTGATGTAGACGAGCCCGTCGATGTCCGGCGCCTGTCCCTGGTGCCGACCCACGAGCAGATGCTCCGTCTCCGGCGCGGGGCCTTCCACCAGCACCTCCAGCCGCTTGCCGACGAGCTTCTTGTTCTGCTCGCGGTTGATGCGCTTCTGGATGGCCATCACCTCGCGCCACCGGCGCTCGATGGTCTTCTGCGGCACCTTGTCCGGCAAATCGAACGCCGCCGTGCCTTCCTCGTCGGAGTACTGGAAGACGCCCAGGCGCTCGAAGCGCTGCGTCTTCACGAACTCCTTCAACATCTCGAAGTCCTCTTCCGTCTCACCCGGCAGACCGACGATGAGCGAGGTGCGCATCACCAGCCCCGGCACGCGCGCACGCAGCTTCGTCAGGAGGCCCTTGAGGAACTCCGAGTTGCGGCCACGCTTCATCGACAACAGCAGCTTGTCGCTGACGTGCTGCACCGGCATGTCCAGGTAGCGGGCAATCTTCGGCTCCGACGCCATCACGTCGATGAGCTCGTCCGGGAACACGCGCGGGTAGGCGTAGTGGAGGCGAATCCACTTCACGTCCACCTGCACCAGCGCCTTGAGCAGGTCATGCAGCTTCGGGCGGCCCGGCAGGTCATGCCCGTACGCCGTCAGGTCCTGCGCGACGAGGTTCAGCTCCTGCACGCCGCTGTCCGCCAGCCGCCGGGCCTCGATCATGATGTCGTCGATGGGCCGCGAGCGCTGTCCACCGCGCAGCGTGGGGATGATGCAGAACGCGCAGGCGTTGTCGCAGCCCTCGGACACCTTGAGGTACGCGGTGTACTTCGGCATCGAGTTGATGCGCGGCGTGTTCGCGTCGTGGATGTAGTCGGGGTCCGGAATCACCTGACGCGGGGAGGCCTCGGCCGCCAGCAGGTCGCCAATCTGGGCGTAGGCGCTGGTGCCCAGGAAGTGGTCCACCTCCGGCATCTCCTTCGCCAGCTCCTCGCCGTAGCGCTGCGACAGACACCCCGTCACCACCAGGGTGCTGCAGCTGCCCGACTTCTTCAGCTCGGCCATCTCCAGGATGGAGTCCACCGACTCCTGCTTGGCGGGACCGATGAAGGCACAGGTGTTGACGACGATGACCTGGGCCTCGGACGCTTCCTGCACCAGCGTGTATCCGCGGTGCTTCAGCGTGCCGAGCATCACCTCGGAGTCCACCCGGTTCTTCGGGCAGCCGAGGGTCATCATGTACAGGTTCTTGGTTGGTTCCACCGCGTCTACCTATTTCCAAGCTCGGTTCGCGTGAAGTGGTCACCACTCCAGGCAAAGTTCATGGTCGCGCCGTTCGAGTAACGGATGGTCAACCCGTCCTCTTCATCCAGCTCCACCGAGGACGCACGCCCCAGGGCACACGTAGCAGCCGGCCACTCGAGCACTCGAGCCGCCGTCTTCCCCGTCACGATGTAAAACCCCAGTCGAAGCTCTTTCTCGGCGTCACACTGACCCGCGACGGCATAGGGATTCTTCCCGGAGAGCACCGTAACGACCGGTCGCCCGTCCGGCAGGCTCAACGTATCCGGCACGTTCACGTTCACCGACGCGGCCTCCAGCGCGTCCGTCACCACCAGCTTGCGCAGCGACTCCGGCGTCAGGTCCTCATCACCCTGCGCCCAGGCCGGGTAGCTGAGCAAGTCCCACCCCAGCCAGCCCGTGGCCGCGGGCTCCAGCGCGGTGACGTGCTCCGGCGGCTTCAGCTTGAGCGCCTTGCGCGGCTCGTCCGGCAGCCTCAGCGCGTCACCCACCATGGTGCCGCTCTGGCAGTTGGAGACGGGAACCGCCTTGGTGCCCGCGCCATCCTGGTCCTCGTAGGTGATGCACACGTCCATCACCATCGGGTCCCGAGCCGGGAAGCGGGGCAGCGCGCGCACCGGCACCGCGGCCACCAGCGACAGCGTGTTGCCCCGGCGCTCCACCGCGCCATTGACCTTCTGCTGCGCGAACTCCGGCGTGCCGCTGTCCGCTCCCGACGCGCGCTTGCCATCGAAGCCGAAGCGCCACGTGTAGCCCGTCGTCAGCGGCCCGGTGTCCGGGAAGTAGATGGACACCGTGAGCACGTCGCCCGCGAGGAGCTGATCATCCTTGGCGTCCACGCCCACATAGAGCGTGTCCTTGCGGAAGCCCACCTTGGCGGTGAAGGACGCGCTGGCGCCCTCGGTGTCCAGGGACTTGAGCGCCAGCGGCGAGGTGAAACCCTTGAGGCCTCCCTGGAAGCGCGGCGGCTTGGTCATGTTGGGCACCAGCCGTGACGGACGGGGCGCTTCTTCCTGGGCGGAGGCGACGGCCGGAACGCAGAACAACCAGCAGAGGGACAGGGCAGCAGCGGCTCGCATGGGCTATTTCAATCGCGGAAGTTGGTGAACTGCATGTCCAGCTTCAGTCGGTCCTGCTCCCCACGGAACAGGGCGATGGCGGCCTGGAGGTCATCCCGGTTCTTGCCGGTGACACGCAGCTGGTCGGCCTGGATGGAGCCCTGCACCTTCATCTTCGAATCCTTCAGCAGCTTCACCAGCTCCTTGGACTTCTCCACGGGGATGCCCTGCTGGAGCTTGATGACCTGCTTCACGTTGTGCAGACCCGTCTTCTCGACGTCGCCGTACTCGAGCGCGCGCAAGCTGATGTTCCGCTTGGCCAGCTTCACCAGAAGCACTTCCTTGGCGGCCTGGACGCGCTCCTCGCTGTTGGCCTTCACGGTGAGGGCCGTGTGGTCCGGAGCGACGAGGACGTCCGCCTGGGCGCCCTGGAAGTCATAGCGGGTGCTGAGCTCCTTCTTGGTCTGATTGACCGCGTTGTCGAGCTCGGCGAGGTCGATTTTCGAGACGACATCGAACGAAGGCATGGGCAGCAGCGGCCCTTAACATACCTACACCCTGACGACCATGGGCACCACCAGGGGGCGCTTGGAGGTGTACAGCCGGAACGCACGGCGGACCACCCGGGTGAGTTCCTCTCGCACCAGGGCGTCGTCGCCCCGCAGCTGGACGGACAGCTCCTCGAAGAGCGCCCGGGCCTCCTGGGCCACCCGGGGGAGGATCACCTGCTCGTCCAGGGACAGGCCCTGGCCGGAGAGTTGCGGGCCACCCACCAGCTTCAGGGTGTCGCGCTGGAGCACGACGACGGCGGCCACCAGGCCCGTCTCGGACAGGCGCACCCGCTCATGGAGTGTGTCCGCCGTCACCATGCCGCCTCCGAAGCGGTCCTTGAAGATGCGCCCGGAGGCCACGCTGCCGGTGAAGCGGCCGCGCCCCTCCTCGAAGCCGACGATGTCCCCGTCCTGGGCCAGCAGGCACTGCGCGGGCTCCATCCCCGACTCCCGGGCGGTGGCCAGATGTCGGTGGAGGTGGCGGCCCTCGCCATGGACGGGGATGAAGTGGCGCGGCTTCACCAGCTCCAGCACGCGCTGCTGCTGGGGGCGGCTGGCGTGGCCGGACACGTGGACGCCGGGCTCCACCTGCGCGTAGGCGACGCGTGCGCCGCGCCATTGGAGCTGGTCGATGAGGGCGCCCACGCCGCGCTCGTTGCCGGGGATGGCTCGGGAACTGAGGACGACCAGGTCTCCCGGGCCCAGCTTGAACGGGCCGTCACCGGCGGCGAGCTGGGACAGGCCCGCGCGCGGCTCGCCCTGCGCTCCGGTGGTGAGGACCAGCACGCGCTGCTGCGGCAGCTGCGGCACCGTGTCCAGGTGCACGAAGAGCGAGTCGGGCACGTCCAGGTAGCCCAGCTCGCGCGCCATCTCCACGTTGCGCACCATGCTGCGGCCCTGGAGCGCGACCTTGCGGCCCAGTCGCTCGGCGATGGCCAACAGGTGCCGCACGCGGTGCAGGTTGGAGGAGAAGAGGGCGACGACGATGCGGCCGGTGGCGTCCTTGAAGAGGCGCTCGAAGGTCTGCTCGACGACGCGCTCGCTGCCGGTCTCCTCCGTCAGCTCGGAGTTGGTGGAGTCCGACAGGAGGCACAGCACGCCCTCTTCGCCCGCCTCGCCCCAGCGCTCCAGGTCCGTGCGCAGCCCGTCGATGGGGTCGGGGTCCAGCTTGAAGTCACCCGTGTGGATGAAGGTGCCCTCGGGCGTGCGGATGATGAAGCCCACCGCGTCCGGCACGGTGTGCGTCACGCGACTGGCCTCGACCTTGAACATGGTGCCGACGGCGAAGGGCTCGCGCGGCTCGATTTCGCGCAGGTCCGCTTCGATGCCCAGCTCGTTCAACCGGTGGCGCGCCATGGCCAGCGTGAAGCGGGTGCCGTAGACGGGGACGTTCACCTCGCCGAGCAGGTAGGGAAGCGCGCCCAGGTGGTCCTCGTGGCCGTGAGTGAGGACCACGCCCTTGAGCTGGGCGGCGTTCTGCTTCAGGTGGCTGAAGTCCGGGATGATGATGTCGACCCCGGGCATCCCCTCGGAAGGGAACATCAGGCCGGCGTCGATGAGGAGCATCTCCCCGCGACAGGCGATGACCAGGGAGTTGAGGCCGATTTCTCCCAGGCCGCCCAGGGGAATGACTTGAAGCATTGGGGGGAGTCTAAAGACTCGTCCCGTCGCGCGCGGTGGAAAGTTGCGCGGCGACCAGGTGGGTGGGGTCGGTTGACCCCGAGCGGCCCGCTAGGTGATGCGGATGGGCAGGCCGCAGCCCATCGACGCTCCCCGGGGACAGTGGGGCCCCCGGAAGATGTCCGGGCGGTGGAGCCAGGGCTTGGTCTGGGTGCCAGTCCAGGGCTCCAGCTTCGTCTTGGGGACCCAGGGCTTGACGGGCAGCCACGGCGACAGTGGGGGGCAACGGCCCGTGATTCGGATGGGCAACCCCGCGCCCTTCGCCATGCGTGTGTCGAACTTGTCGGCCTGCGGGACGTCCCGTTGTCCGCCCGGCTTGGGGGCCACCGTGCGGGCCGAGGCCTCGGACACGGGCGAGGCGGGACGCGAACCGGTTCTGGCGGCGGACTTCGGTGAGGACTCGATGCGCATGACACCCCCGGGCGCGGGACCGACCTGAAAAGGCCCGCACCTGGAGTATCGGCGGATGCGGCGAGAAGGTGCTTCGCTCCAGATGTGATGGGGATGTCACGTACGGACGGGCGGTATGACGCGGAGCGTCCTGGGT